>JAURKF010000033.1 GCA_030831885.1 Flavobacteriales bacterium | reverse complement strand
TGCAGCATATAATGAAGATCGCTATCGGGTGAGCCCCGGTCTTTAACCTTTAAAATCGGTATGAGAAAAAAAATTATTGTGCTTGGCGCCGGACTGGTGGGATCTGCCATAGCGGAAGATTTACATAAAAATTTCGAAGTAACATCGCTCGACCCTTCGCAGGATCGTCTCGATTGGATGGCTTCGAAAGGGGTGAATACAATCAATGGAGATGCGGTAAACACCGAAGAGCTGAGCCGAATTATTCAGAATTACGATTTGGTCATTGGCGCTGTTCCGGGGTTTATGGGATACCGCGTATGCGAAACGGTTATTCGGGCAGGAAAGAACATGGTCGATATTTCCTTTTTCCCGGAAGATCCTTTTGGGTTGGATGAACTGGCCAAAAGCCACAGGGTCACGATTGTGACCGACTGCGGAGTAGCACCCGGTATGGGAAATATAATATTGGGGTATCACGACAAGCAGATGAAAGTGAAACGATACGAGTGCCTTGTAGGTGGATTGCCGGTTGTACGCGAATGGCCTTGGGAATACAAAGCTGTTTTTTCTCCTATCGATGTAATCGAGGAATATACAAGGCCTGCGCGATATGTGCAGAATGGCCAGGAGATAGTGCGTGAAGCGTTGAGCGAGGCAGAGCTTATTCCATTTCCCGGAGTAGGAACATTGGAGAGTTGGAACAGCGATGGTTTACGTTCGCTTATAAAAACGATGTCTCATATTCCCGACATGATTGAAAAGACATTGCGTTATCCCGGTTGCATAGAATACCTCAAAGTATTGCGAGCGGCAGGATTTTTCTCGTACGAGCCCGTTGAAATAAACGGTATGCAGGTACGGCCCGTTGATGTTACGGCAAAGCTGCTTTTCCCGCAATGGAAGCTGAAGCCCGGTGAGGAAGACTTCACAATCATGCGCATCATAATTGATGGCGAGGAGGGCGGCGCAGCCAAAAGGTACACGTATCATTTGCTCGATCGGTTCAACCGAGAAACCCAAACCATTAGTATGGCGCGCACTACGGGCTATACATGCAATGCCGTTGCTGAACTTTTGCTCGATGGCACGTTTGCAAAGCCGGGTATCAATCCGCCTGAATACGTTGGACAAACGCCCGGTTGTTATACCCGCGTGGTTGAGTATTTGGCTCAACGCAATGTTATTTATTCCATTCAATCTTCTGCACTCTAGATACTATGACAGCTAAGGAAATACTCGCACAATTGGAGAAGATGGGAAGCCCATCAATCAAGAAGGTGTATCAAAAGCATGGCGCAGTGGAACCTTTCTTCGGAGTGAAGATAGGCGACATGAAGCCTATTGTTAAGCAGGTGAAGGAAAATCATCGGCTGGCAATGGAGCTCTATGCAACGGGAAATTCGGATGCGATGTATTTGGCCGGCCTTATTTCTTCACCGAAGGAAATGACTAAAGCGGATTTGCAATTGTGGATGAAGAACGCGCGCTGGTATATGCACAGTGAGTACACCATTGCTTGGACAGCCGGCGAGAGTGCGCATGCGCGTGAACTTGCTATGGAGTGGATTGCATCGAACGATGAATTGACCGCCACCGCCGGATGGTCGACCTATGCGAGCTACATTCAGATTACCCCCAATGAGCGTTTGGATATGAAAGAAATTCAGACTTTACTGCGACAAATAGAAAAGGGACTTTCGAAGGCTCCCAATCGTGTGCGCTCTGCCATGAATGGCTTTCTCATTATGGCCGGCAGTCAGATGGAAGAGCTCAATAAGCTTTCCATTGAAATTGCCCGCAAGCTGGGTAAAGTAGAAGTGGATATGGGGGGCACCTCTTGCGCCGTTCCCGATGCAGAATCCTATATTCAAAAGACAGTTGCGAAAAGTGGGTTTGGAAAGAAGAAGAAGACGGCGAAATGCTAAAAGTCTTGCAGATTATTAGTCCTTGCTTTTTTATGAAGGCTGTTCGCAAAACAGTCCCCGTCTGAATTCGTTCGCCGCTATGCAATCGATGGTATTGAGTTACACAAGCATATTAGCGGGCCAATCAAAATCAGTTGCCACAGGATTGTCTTTAATATGCTAGCCTCAGCTTAGTTCTCGTAATGAATCGTGCTTTCTTTCGCTTCTATTGCACAGATCAATCCGCCATTATTCCTACTTCTTGACCAGTCGGAAACTTTCCCATGATTCTAAAAGTTCTTGTTTTAGTGTTGCGATCGCGTGAAGCTCTTCCATCAAACCTCGCTCTGAATCATAGATAGATGCTGTGTGTCCTTTCCCTTTGTCGTCTTTCCAATAAAAAACAATATATGCCGAGCGCATCACAAGTTGTTTTTCATTGTTGATTTTCTTGCTCTTCGTATTGTTCTCTGTCGTGATAAGCATTGCATATTCAATTTCAGGTGGAGGATTTACTGAATTTATTTCGCATGAGAGGAGTGTGTCTTTTTTTTTGCTCAGTGTCGATGGTATGAATTTCTCTCGAACGTACGTTTCAAACTCAGCAGGTGTTTTACATTTGGCGAGACCTTCATACCGAATTCCGCCAACCTCTGAATAGGTCCCTGAAAGTATGGTGTTACGGAAGGCCAACACTGTTTTTAGTTTTGAGCGCAGTATAATCTCCCAGGAGTGTAATGGGGTGAAACGATATTCGAAGTCACCTGAGGCATACCAATGAACGGTATCGCTATACACGTTTTCCAGGAAATCGTTGTCGCCATCAAACGGCAGGATACAATGTCGGTGCTGGATGTGGCCTGAAAACTGTTCAATGCGGTTGAGGCCTTCCGATGGTTCCAAAAGGGTTAGTTTTCCAAGTATGTTTTGATCCAAATTACGAATCGGGTTAAGTTCTATGTAATAGGTATTTCCCGGAATTAGGTCAATCATTACTTCATCATGAGCATCTTCAATTTTTGTATTAAATGTTGTTGGCCCTGTCAACGCTGTGTGAACGGCGGTTATGGTGTTTCCTTTCGCCTTCACGCAAATGCCATGATTGTTATTTATCACTACGCCTAGCCAATTATCCGGAAATTCATCTGGCTTATCTCTTAAAAAATAAACGTGTGCGAAATTCGCTGTGTCCAAATTGGCAGGCCCGGGTATGAATTCCAATGACTGGCCATTTATGAAGGTCGAGAAGGAAGGATTCAAGCATGTAAACTGCAGGAATAGAAAAATGGATCTAAGTTTTCGGGCTATATGAACGAATGAACTTTTATTCATAACTCAAAATTGATGAGTGCTTCGAAGTGGCATGTGATGTTATGAGAGAGTGCTACTCCGAAGTAACATTTTATCGGCAATCTAAGAAGCTGACTTTCTATTGGGCATGACAAATATTTCTGCTTGGCTGATTTCTTGTGCGCGTAACGCCAAGTGATTATTCAGCATTGAACTGCTGTCATGTACTTACCAAGTATAGTTTTACGGCTACCTTTACCTCCCATGAAGCATTTCATCCTTCTTCTATGTGTCTTTTTGAGCTCAATGGCTGCCTTGGCCCAACCCTTCGGTCCGGCCTCTCAATTGGCCTATGATATCTACAATCAAGAAGGTTGGGGAAGGGTGATGGATGTATTCGATATCGACGACAACGGATTTGTGGATGCGGTGTATGGGGTGAAGGCCAATGACAACACTTGGTTTACGCCCATGGTGGCAATGCACATGGACTTTGTGACGTGGCAAGCTTCGGCTATCATGGATACGTTGTACCCCAGCACGCCGGCCGATCAATACAACTATTTCAATGAGGCGTATTTCTTTTTCGAGCGCACGGATGCCGATGGCGATGGTGATCAGGATATTCTCACGTTCGATTCGGTGAACGATAGTTTGCGCCTGGTGTGGTTTGAAGATTATGGACTCGGCCTCCAAACTCCTGCCCAACCTTTTATGACATTCGATGATGAAGTCATTGCGGCGCACTTGGCCGACTTGAACCATGATGGCTTGAAAGACTTGCAGGTCACACTGGCCAATGGTTGGACGCGTGCCATTGGTCTCCCGGGCGGTGGCTTTGGGCCTTTTCAGTCGGTGCCTTATACGCTTCCCGATTTTGGCGTGTACTTCGGCGACTTCAACGCCGATGGATTGACCGACTATGCGCATACCACCAATGGCCATGTTTACATCTACATAGGAGCAGGCAATGGAGTTTTCAGTTCGAATCTCACCACGGTTGATATAAACTATGATCCGTACACAGGACTTGACTTCCATGACCTCACAGGCGATGGTCTTCCCGAGCTGATTTATGAAAGTGGTTGGGATGTGTTCTTTTTGCACAACTTGGGTAATGGTTATTTCGGCAACGACTCTTCGGGCAATACGCCACCCGTGATTGGCGAAATCACCGTGGATGAAACAATAGGCGAGGGGCACTTCTTCGATGCGGCCGATTTGGATGACGATGGTGATACAGATGTGCTGGGCGATGGTGTTTTCCTCAATTCCAGCGGCGAAGTTTTTTACTGGTATGAGAATGATGGCACAGGCCAGTTTGTGCCGCATGTTATATTAACGGAGATTAATCCTGCAGCGGCTGCATGGGCAGATCTGGACAATGACGGTCCAATGGATATCATTCTGGTAGGACTCGAGGAGGCATGGCTCTATAAGCACGCTAATTGGGTGTTGAGTGGATGCACGGATCCCGCCGCTTGCAATTACGATCCTACTGCCGAGAACTGGGACGGCTCTTGCTGCTATGGTGTGTGCGGTTGCAATTTGTCGTGGGCGATAAATTATAATCCCGATGCTACCTGCAACCCCGGTGTGTGTATGGTGCTGCAGGAGGGCTATGTTTTTCACGATACCGATGAAGATGGTGTGTGGGACGCTGATGAATTGCCCGTTGCAGGCGCAGAGCTGCATTTTTATCCGACCGGTATAACCACTATAACCGACAGCGAAGGATTTTTCTCGGTGGGTGTTCCGTTGGAAGTGCTTCAGATTTCGTGCGAAACCAACAACGTGTTTCCCTACGTCACGACCGATAACAACATCGATTACTCCGTGTCTTCCAACCCCGACGATCTGTACTTTGGTGTGTCGGAAGAGCTGCAGATTCAACAAATCGAAACCGAGGTAATGGTGCCCGTTGTCGGCTATCCGTGCGATATGCTC
Source organism: Flavobacteriales bacterium (assembly GCA_030831885.1). Next base: position 536 of record JAURKF010000033.1, on the reverse strand, counting down.
ACCAACCATTATGTGGTGGTGCATAACCCCGGCAATGTGCCGCTCGATGTGGCTGCATGGGTGGAACCTGATGCCATGTTTACGGATTTCATTCCGCTCACGCCAATGATCGACACCCTCGATGGGCGCTATTATTTCGACACGGTGTATGTGTCGCCGGGTTCTTCAGTATCGCTACCATTCCGACTGATAACGCCAACCGCCGATAATGCCGGTGTGATGTTGTCGGTAGCATGCGGTGCCGTCGTATGGTTTACACCTGATCTTTATTCGATAGATTCTTCATCGGTCACCACCGAGCTTACCTGTGCCTACGACCCCAACGACAAGGCCGGTTTCCCGACAGGGTGGAGCGATGCTCACTATGTTCTTGCGGGTGACACGATAGAATACCGCATCCGCTTTCAGAATACAGGCAACGCGCCTGCCACCGATGTGATCGTGCGAGATACGCTCGATAGTTCGCTGGATGCAAGCACCTTCGAATGGCTGGGCGCATCGCACGATATGACGTATGCGTATTACGCGGAAAACCG
>JAURKF010000032.1 GCA_030831885.1 Flavobacteriales bacterium | reverse complement strand
TCGGCATTCACCAAAAACGTATTTATTGAATCGCCGGGAACTTCATTCCACTCATAGAAATTGGCTCCTGATGCCACCAATGTAGTTTGACGATCCTCGCAATACGCCGACAACGAATCGACTGTCATTTGCGGAAATGGATGAATCGTGACGGTGTAATCTTGCGAGCTTGAGCAGTTGTATTCACTAAATCCCTCCACTCGAAAATGCATGGTATCGACATTATGTGACAAGAACAAGTGTTGACTTGGCAGAAAGGTATTTATCTGTTGCCCCGTCTCCAAATCCGTCCACTCATAATCTAGCGCACCATCCGCAATCAGAATAACGTTTTCATCGATACAGCCGTTTTGCGGACCATAGACATACACATCCGGGACATCGTTTACCTGCAAGAAAATGTTTTGAGCATAAAAACATCCCACATCGTTGAACGCTTGAATTACAATGGTATCATCATCGGGGATATAAACATCAACAGAGTCCATGAAATTTTCACCCGCGAATTTGTAAAATGAAGCATTTCCATCTACGATCACAATACGAAAGAATTCTCCCTCACATAAGCTGGTGGGCACACTCCAAGAAAAATAAATTGGATCAGTCACATCAACTGCAATAGAGAGCGTAGTATCGCACTCAGGGTTCTCGCCGAATATTGCTGTAATGGTAGTATCACTTGTAAGGTACACGTCATTGATAGCCTCTGTGCTTCCACCTTCCCATTCAAAATCTGTTGTTCCCACGATTTCGAAAGTTGACACCTCGCCATAGCATGCTGAGGTTGGACCTACAATGGCAGCAGCTTCATTGCGATCATTCACTGTAATGGTCAATTCTTGCGTGACAGAACATCCAAAAGGTGAGGGGCCCACAACATAATATGTAGTAGTAGAGTCGGGGAAGAACGTGTACGAATTAAACTTTGCGCCCGGCATCCAAGTGTACTCCACGCCCTGCGGGGCACTCAGTGTGGTGGAATCTCCTTCGCAAATTGAAATATCACCCGATATCACCAACCCGGAATCTACCGAAACCACTACAACCGGCAAGGTAGCGGAGCCAATGCATGCCGGAATGTTTACCGAATAAACGACTGAAAAGCTACCAATTCCGGATGCGACGGAATTAAACGTTCCGTCATCGTTGACGAAGGTTCCGGAATATTCACCCACACCCGGGTCGGGAGTAGGCAGAGCAAAAGCTGAATCGCCGTAACACACTATTGCATTGGAAACTCCGAACTCAATTACGCAATCCTGCGAAAGTGCGTTTTGAGCTGAAAACATCAGTCCTAAGATAACCGGTATAAATTTGCGGATCATATTCGATGCATGAAGATGTGGTGTAAAATTAGATTAGATCACCTTATTCAAATCGATTATATACTAACATTTATCATCTGATAATGGCCACCTTGGGACGAGTCGCATTTCATACACTGGGATGCAAATTGAATTTTTCCGAAACCTCTACGCTGGCGCGCCAGTTCACAGAGGCAGGCTATTCTCGTGTGGAAATGGACGAGGGTCCGGACGTGCTGGTTATTAACACCTGCAGCGTTACAGAACAGGCCGACAAAAAATGCAGGAATATGGTGAGTCGGGCCGTGCGTTCCAACCCCGACGTATTTGTTGCTGTAGTGGGATGTTATGCCCAGCTTAAGCCGGAAGAAATAGCATCCATACCAGGGGTTGATCTTGTGCTGGGGGCCGGACAGAAGTTCAACTTGGTTGAGCACGTTCAGCAACAACGCAATGAGCAGCAACCGAAAATAGCTGTGGGCGAAATCAAAGACGTTAAAGACTTCATCCCTTCGTTTTCTGCAGGAGACCGGACGCGGACATTTCTGAAAGTGCAGGACGGCTGCAACTACTTCTGCGCCTTTTGCACTATTCCGCTCGCAAGGGGAAGAAGCCGCAGCGCAACCCTTGAAGAAACGATTCAACAAGCCCGAAAGGCGATTGATGCCGGGGCGCGAGAAATTGTGCTTACCGGTGTAAACATTGGTGATTATGGGACACAGCACAATTCTACGCTGCTTCAACTTATTGAAGAGCTCGACCAATTGCCCGGGGTTGATCGATTTCGAATTTCATCGATCGAACCAAATTTGCTCACCAATGACATCATCGATTTCGTAGCACATTCAAAAAAATTCATGCCCCACTTCCATGTGCCGCTTCAAAGTGGTTCGGACGATATTCTTCGTGCCATGCGCAGGAGATACCGCACGGATTTATACCGAGAGCGCATGGAACGAATCGCGCAAACCATGCCGCATGCGTGTATTGGAGTGGATGTCATTACAGGTTTTCCCGGTGAAACGGACGAACGGTTTGAAGAAACGCGCAACTTCCTGATGAGCCTTCCCGTTGCCTACCTCCATGTGTTCACTTACAGCGAACGCGACAACACGACCGCCGTGCGGTTGACCGATGTAGTACCTCAGGAAATCCGAAATAGACGCACTATTGAACTGCGCATGCTTTCAGAAAAAAAGAAACGTGCTTTTTACGAACGCTTTACCGGGAGCACTCAACGAGTGTTGTGGGAAGGCGCCGAAGAGGATGGATTAATGTATGGGTTCACCGAAAATTACCTCAAGGTATCGCAACCGTTTGAAGCTTCGTCGGTGAATGAAATTCGCGAAGCGCGCATGGGGAATTTGAACGGGGATATCCTTTTCGTTGCTTCATGATTTTTTGGATTCCCACGGCTGAAGCCGTGGGCTAAAGAAGCCGTGGGCTAAAGAAGCCGTGGGCTAGCGAAGCCGTGGGCAAGCTAAGCCGCGGGCTAGCCAAGCCGTGGGCTAATAAATGAATCCTTGGGCTAATTTCAACGGATAGATGCGCTTATAGGTTGAACGTCGCCTGTATCCATTTATTCGTAACGCTCTTCTCGTAGGTATAGATAATCACCTTCTCTCGCGAGAAGCCCATTCCCAAGTCGAATGAGTACTTGCCAATCCAGAACTCGAAACCCGTTTCGATGAACGCACCAAAGCCAACACCTGTATTGGGAGTAGCTGCAATGGCACTCTGTCCCGCCACAAAGGATTGTGTAATCAAATCGTACTGCCTATTGGCCACCAGCACATAGTTGCGCATCCATTTCGTGCCAAGCATACTGCCACCTACCTGCACAAAAAAGTTCGACATATCACCCATCATCCAGCCCTGTCTGTAACCCAGATTCATATTGAAGCGTTGCTCTTCTCCGGCGATGGAAAGCAAGGTGGGCCCGACATTATTCTGACTTTGCGAACTTACCGGAAGCTGCATGGTAAACTGCCCAACGGCCTTCAGTTTTGCGGCATTCGTATTGAAAACAAGTGCTGCAAAACGATTGAAATTATACTTCACATTCAGTCCAACGTACATCGCCGGATTGTACCGCATGTTCGTCGGGGCATAATCCGCAGGAAACGTGTAAGAAGCTCCCCCTGTATTGTAATACGTTTGAATTTCTCTTACATCTGCTGACATGGCAAAAGGTCCGTTCATGCCAATTCGTTCGGGAATGGAATACCAACGGATATTAGCGGCTTCATTGACGTATCCATCGAAAGGACCGCTTCCATTATAGATATTGGCTGTTTTAGCATTAGCGAAATAGCTACCGATATTCAGTCCAAAACTGAGCCCGCGAATGGTATCTTCCAATACCTCGTCATCATCGTAATAAAATTTGTCAACTGATTTCAGCACGTTAGATTCACCTTCATGGTGCTGAGCATAGGTGAAATTGTGAAACACCAGTGAGCATATCAATAAGCCACTATATGCGATTCGAATTTTCATGGTTCAAATTAATCATTTGGATGTTACGGTCGCAATCCACTGCTCCGACTTTTTACCAACCTTGTTGCTCAAGCGGGTCACATCGTTCACTATCGACATGTAAGTGGGTACATCCATCGCGCTTTTACCCGCCTCACAATGCGTCTTGATTTTGGCCAATGCCTGCTGCAACTCTTCATTCCACTCAGCAATGTCAGACGCCAATATACCTTTATTCTCTGGTGCCACATGCGGAGCGACTTCAGGTATTTCTGCTTTCTTCTTAGCGAGTGTTTTCATTTCCACAAGTTCTCTGCGTGCCTCCTCTAACTTTTGAACAAGCACCTCCTTTTCTGTATTGTCATCCACCTTGGCCTTCAAGATGGAACGTTGTTTATTCCATTTGTTTCTTCCCAAAAAGAAAATAATGATTACGATAAGTAGCAAGGCAATCGCCGCTACTGCTATCAGGTGCCATTGCATGAGCTGGCCATTCAATGCGCTGATGTGTGCAACACCCGTCCGCTTATCATCATCCGCATTGCGCTGAAGACTATCCGCCATATCGCGTATAGCCTTCTCCTCCGACTTCCAATCGGCAAATTGAGCAGCGTGAATTTTGTTTTGAATGGCATACGCCATTGCAAAATCATTTTGTGCTATGGCCGCTTCGAGCATCACCGCATTCAATTCACGAAAGTAATTTTCGCTTTGAGTCCACCTTGGTTGCAAGGACTGGTAGGCCGTCTTTAAAATTGAGTACGTTAATACGGAAGGTTGAGCAGCGTAGGACAGCACCGATGCATCCAGTTGAACAAATACACGCTCCGAAGGGCTCACCGCCAGAGTGTCTGAAAGGAGGCTATCATAACGCATAATCCATTTCAGTCGATTCATACGTAACGAATCATTCCATTGAAGTAACTTCATCACATTGGCCGGATGCTCGAACCCGATGGACATTGCCAGCGACCGCAAATCGCCCGAAGCGGATAAATCACTTTGCGCAGATCCCTTGGCGCAAGCCGCAATAAGCAAGATAAAAACTATCCCAATCGATCTCATCTTTTATCATTTAGTAGTTTAATAACGAATTCAATCTGTGAATCCAATTCCGAATTCAAATCTTGCGCAGTGCTATTTACCCAATGATCGGGCATGATAGCCTTGCGCTCATAACGGAACGAATTATCGTAGTTGTAGCGAATAGTCGCAATACTCACTCTGAGCCCCGTGTGATTGAGCATATAACTCGCCGGATTGCCCCACGTTCCGGTTACAGGCCCAAGACATTGCTGCCCTACAAGCACTCCCCGTCGGCGCTGTTTGAATGCATTCGAAAAATCAACTGCAGCAGAAGCGGTAAGGCCGTTCATGAGCAAAAAACAATCGCCCTTAAAAACACTTGCAGAAGGCTGCTTCTCGGGAACTTTAAAATAAATGGTATCTAGCGCACCGATGGGCAATTCAGCTAGACGACGAAAACTTTGAACATCTTCATTATTCGAATAAAACAACGATGCTATTAGGCCTCCGAATTTAGAGTACATCAGTCGCGACCTAGAAGAAGCCAACTTACTATTCCTGCCAATTACATTGCTGGGTGTATTGTAACCGGCAGTATCCAGAAATGAATAGAGGTATTCAACCATAGCACTGCTTCCCCCGCCGTTATTGCGTAAATCAATGACTAGATTACCATAATTCCCTTCAAGAACTTGAGCGAAATACTCCGCGATACGCTTACGATACTTTTTGACAGAACCCGGAGCGAATGTCGAAACTTTCAGAATTGCCAGATTATGCTCATCATCGATTTCCAAGTCAAGCGGAAAAGGTTGCTCAATTGATTCCTGCCAATATCGCTCCCTTTGATATTCCTTACGATTATATCCCTTTAAGTTGACATTTACAGTATCACGCGTATCAAAGTCAACAACCCTAACAACATTATTCGCTTTGAAAGGCTTCTTCAATCCTGCGCAAATCATCAGGATGGCAGTTGCGACTGATTTCCTCGCCTCTTCAGAATCACCTTCAATGCATGCATAATTCATGGCTACCTTAAAGAGTTCGGTGCACTCGACTCCATTTATTGAAATGAGCTCGCTCCCTTTCGTTATTTTACCTTCCCAATCTTTCTTCACCACCAAACGAATCTCTGTATCGGGCAAACGTTCCAACGAAAGAGGCAGGTAATAACCTCCATACATGAGTTGCAACATTTGTAGTTGAGCGTAATCAACAGTTGTGTGGGAATCGCGTATTGCATTCAGAAAAGAAGCAACAATCCTACTGAATTCCGCAAGTGTGGTTCGCTCGGTTATCGCATCGGCGCCTGCCTGATACACCTTATTAAAATAACTCTCATCGCAAAATTCGAACGGATTGGGGTGACTTCTTAGAAGCGTCTGCTTCAAACTATCCAGATCGGCCAGCAAATCGTTGCGGTAATAAAGCGAATCCAAACGAGGTTGTGCAACCGCGCCTAGTGATACCAGCAACAACGCAAGCGAAAAAATCTTCATCGAGGTTACTCTTGGCTGCGTTTTTTTACCATCGTAAGAATTGTTGCCAATGCTACGGTTTCGCCCGTT
>JAURKF010000031.1 GCA_030831885.1 Flavobacteriales bacterium | reverse complement strand
CTGCCCTGCGGCTCGAAGTTTATCGAGAAGCCACTCCACTCCCTTTACGGCCATGAGTGAGATGGGTACAGCAATCACGAACATCACCCGCCCCAATCCCAGCGAGGCCCACATACCCTTCCACCACAATACGGTATGCGCCAAAAAATAACCCCAAGACGAACCGGCCACCAGCCAAATCCAAATCTGATCGTTCAACTTCCAGTTCTTACTATTCGTCAATTGCAGAGATGTAGGAAACTCACGAATAGTTTGCAGTAGCCAAAAGACATAGGTAAGTCCGAACAAAGGCACTGCATAAACGAAGAAATGATAGAACGTACCATGGCCATACATATCGAAGGTCGTATTCACATATGGATTCGATTGAAAAATCCAAAGTGCCTTTCCGGTAATTATATAACCAAGCGTATTGAACACCAAGCTACCTGCAAGTAACCATGGCATAAAACGCCAACGTGCTGTGAAGGCATAGTAAAGAAGAATAAGAGCTACTATGACAAAACCTTCGCTTCTGGCAAACGGCATGAAGCCAACAATAAATCCGGCTAGTGCAAATCGCTCTTTGAGGGCTAGTCGTATGAACAAAATCAGAAACAACGAACAAATCATTTCTGTCAATGAGGAAACTCCATTACCCGCAACTACAGGCATCCATAACGTAAAAAGTGCAACCAGCCATGGGCGCTTCAATTGCAGGTCACGTGCAATGCCCACAGCCCAAAAGGCACCCAGAAAAATCAACACAATATTGGCAAAGACTACCGCCTTAAATCCGAACTGGGCAATGGGCGAAAACAGAATAGTAAATACAGGCTTCCCCCACTGATCCATTAACAAATAATCGTGTTGCCAAGAGTACTTCGAAATCTGGTAGTGTGTAATGGAATCGGCACCTCCATTAAAACCTTCACTATAAGAAAAGTTGAAAATATAAAAAATCGCTGCCGTCAAAAAAACGAGCAGCACAGAACGATTCATTAGGTCTTTCATTCACCAAAAGTAGCAAGGCACCATCAAAGAATTAGTTTTGCGCAACAATCGAATGAACAACCCGAGCTCCAGAATGCAGTCCATAGATGCCCTGCGTGGCATAGCTGCGCTCGCTGTAGTGTTTTTTCACTTTACTCTAGACCACGATAAATTCTCACGTTTTTTCCGATTCGGCACCACAGGAGTTGACTTATTTTTTATCATTAGCGGATTCGTTATTTTCATGAGTCTTCGAAAAGTGGATTCATTAAAAACATTTGTCATCAACCGTTTTTGCCGATTGTATCCCGCCTATTGGATGGGCGTTTTACTTTCATTCTCTATCATATATCTTCATTTTCACTACACTCGAAAATATCCACTCGAAGAACCCATACCTACCTTATTGGCCAACTTAACCATGTTTCAGTATTACTTCGGGTACCATGATCTTGAGGGCCCCTACTGGACCATGATTGTTGAAATGCTGTTCTACATATTCATGGGACTGCTCTTTTGGCTGAAAAAGCTTCATCATATTTTCACGATCGGCGTCGTTTGCTGTCTTACTCTAATGGGCGCCGCGTTCTTTGCAGATCAGATTGGTTGGCTCAAAGAAGTGTTCATGCAAGCACCTCTGCTCTATCATTTCCCGTTATTTTTTGCGGGCATTGTTTTCTTCGCGCTGCATCGACAAGAAATCTCTACTTCTAAAGCCCTTATTCTGCTCTTGGTTGTATTCATTTCACAAATGGCTTTGTTCCCCCACACCTGGCGTGCCTGTAAGCATATGATTCAACCCGAATATTTTGTGATACTGTTGCTCTTCTTTAGTGCCTTCTATGCTTTTACGCAAAACAAACTGAATTTCATCTGCAATCGCTTTACCTTGTTTCTGGGCAAGATTTCATTTCCGCTCTATCTCACACACCAATACATCAGTATCAATTTAATTATTCCTTATTGCATGTGGAAATACGATATGTCCTTGGTTGCCGCTTCCCTATTCGTTGCTCTTCCCGCTGTATTATTGATTGCCACAGTCATTCATTATCTCATCGAAAATCCGGGAAGCAAGTTCCTTAAAAAGGTATTAACAGGAAAACAGTCGTCAAGCTAAACGATAAGAGCCCGATAGTGTCAACCCAGGATTCGTTCAATAAATGGCTCCATAGCGCACTGCATTCTTTGTGCTTCTTCATTGGCCGACTTGGCAAAATCGCTACCCGATGAAGCGTATAAAATGCTGCGAGAAGCGTTGATAAGTAACCCCACTTCTTCGTTCGCTCCTTGCTTCATTACATCTTCCAGGCTTCCTCCTTGCGCTCCAACTCCGGGAACAAGCAAAAAATGGTGCGGCACCACCTTGCGCACAGCTTGAAGCGCTTCTGCACGTGTCGCCCCCACTACAAACATGGTGTTATCAGGTGTTCCCCAACTTGCCGTTTTTTCCAAAACGTGTTCAAACAGCGGACGTCCGTCTGCATTCAGCATTTCGAAGTCATGCGCCCCGGGATTGCTGGTCAACCCAAGCACAATTGCCCACTTATCGGGATGTTTCAAAAACGGCTCAACGGAATCGCGCCCCATGTAAGGTGCTACAGTCACGCTGTCAAAACCATACGTATGGAAGAATGTCCGGGCGTAATAATCGGATGTATTGCCTATGTCGCCGCGCTTGGCATCGGCAATGGTAAAATGGTCGGTCCCGATATAAGCCACCGTTTCTCTGAGAATCTCCCACCCCTCAGTGCCCAGCACCTCGTAAAATGCCAGATTAGGCTTGTAGGCAACAGCATATTCGCGCGTGGCATCGATGATAGCCTTGTTGAACGTGAGAATGTCCATACCTGCAGGAATTTTCGCGGGGTCGGTATCCAGCCCCACACACAAACACGATTTTCGGCTTTGAATGTGGTTTAGCAGAGTCTTTCTATCCATGGCACAAATATGACCGCCAAGCCGTATTTTCGCGCCCGAATTTTTACACAAGTCATGAAGATTCTAGTCTGCATTAGCAAAGCCCCCGACACCACTTCCAAAATTGCCTTTACCGATGGTGGAAGCAAGTTCGATGAAAACGGTGTCCAATTCATTGTGAACCCTTACGACGAATGGTATGCCCTTGTGCGTGCTCTCGAGCTCAAGGAAACACTCGGTGGAAATGTGACCATCCTTTCAGTTGGTGGTGCCGACTATGAGCCCATCATACGCAAAGCACTGGCCATTGGCGCCGACGATGCGGTTCGCATCGACGCTTCCGAAAACGATTCTTTATATGTAGCAAAACAAATCGCAGCCTATGCAACCGGCAAAGGATTCGACATTATTTTCTGCGGAAAAGAAACCATCAACTACAACGGCTCGATAGTGCCTGGAATGGTTGCGGAATTGCTCGACCTTCCATTTATAAGCCTGGCCATGAAGCTCAACATGAATGGGAATGTAGCCACGATCGAGCGCGAAGTAGTGGGCGGAGAAGAAGTCCTTGAAGTGAATACCCCTTTCGTGGTTAGCGCTGCTAAAGGCATGGCCGAACAGCGTATTCCCAATATGCGTGGTATCATGGCTGCTCGCACCAAGCCATTGGAAGTAGTTGCTGCAGCGAATGCAGAAGCCGCGACTTCCGTTAAAGGCTATGCGCTGCCTCCCGCCAAGAGTGGATGCAAATTCATCGATGCCGATAATGCCGGCAGCCTCATCCAACTGCTCCACGAAGAGGCCAAAGCAATCTAAGTTCAACCTTAAGAATTCAAGAAAATGTCTGTTCTTATATACGCAGAAAATCACAACGGAAAGTTCCCCAAGAGTGCCTTGGAAGTCGTTGGTTATGGAGCCGATGTGGCTACCATGATGGGTACACAAGCCATTGCCATCACATGCGGAACTATACATGGTGATGGAGGTCTGGGAAATGCAGGCGCCTCAAAAGTGTTAGTTGCCAGCGCTACTGCAAGTGACTCACAAATCATGAGTAAACTGATTCTGGCAGCTGCCGCTCAAGCCGGTGCAACAGTCATCATTTTCTCGCATGATATCGCAGGTAAAATGATTGCACCGCGCGTAGCAGCTCGACTTGATGCGGGCATGGTACCGGGCGCAACTGCCTTGCCAAGCAGCGACTTTGTCGTTCGCAAAAATGTATTCAGCGGCAAAGCCATTGCTGAAGTTGCCATTCATACAGGAAATAAGGTCATAACTGTACTTCCAAATTCGTTGGGGGTTAAAAACACGGGAGCTACAGCAGAGGTAGAAACCTTTGCATTCGATGCAGGTGCGTCGCGCATAACCGTAAAAGAAGTGAAGAGCGAAAGCAAAGACGGAGAAATCCCATTACCGGAAGCAGAACTCGTTGTAAGTGCAGGTCGTGGTATGAAGGGTCCCGAAAATTGGGGGCCCATTGAAGAACTGGCCAAAGTGCTCGGTGCAGCAACAGCATGCTCACGCCCCGTGGCCGACATTGGATGGCGCCCTCATCATGAACACGTAGGACAAACCGGTGTTACCATTCGCCCTAACCTCTACATCGCAGTGGGTATAAGCGGAGCTATTCAGCACCTTGCCGGAGTGAACGGAAGCAAAACAATTGTGGTCATCAACAAAGATCCGGAAGCACCTTTCTTCAAGGCAGCGGACTATGGTATTGTTGGCGATGCTTTCGAGATATTGCCACGCATTATTGAGGCAGCCAAAACATTTAAGGCCGCACATTAATGCGCCATATCAGTTGGACAACCAATAGGAAAAGAGTATATTCGCTCATCTAAAAGAGCTTGCAACCCATCGTCGAAAACCTGTTCTATGAACAAGAACAAGATTGAACTTCAAATAGCCAACATCCAACCTAGTGGAAGTACAAGTGGTGCCTATACGATGGTGCTGGCTGAAACAGATGGCGTGCGCCGTTTACCAATCGTAATTGGGGGCGTGGAAGCACAAGCCATCGCCATTGAACTCGAGAAAATGACGCCCAGTCGTCCGCTTACGCACGATTTGTTCCGCAGTCTTTCTCATGCTTTCGATATCGAAATTGATGAGGTGCTCATTTATAACTTGGTTGAAGGTATCTTTTTCGCAAAATTGATAGCCAGCTTCAATGGTAAGTCTGTCGAAATTGATGCCCGCACCAGCGATGCAGTAGCCATTGCAGTTCGATTCAACTGTCCTATTTATTGTTATGAGTTCATCGTAGAGGCCGCTGGCTCCAGCGAAGAAGAAACAGCTAAGATGAGCTTTCAAGAGCCGGAGATAGAATCGGAGGCACCTGAAGAATCTGGTACACAAGACACCAGTGTTGAAGAATTGAAACGTCAGCTCGACATCGCATTAAGCAATGAAGAGTATGAAAAGGCATCGCAGATACGCGATGAGATTAATAAACGGCAAGGTGGGGAATAATGGTTTAATGGTGTAATTGTAAATGGCCAATGGTCAGTTTCAGTTGCCCCTTAACCCTTAT
>JAURKF010000350.1 GCA_030831885.1 Flavobacteriales bacterium | reverse complement strand
GTATTTGATTTTCACACCATCTTTTTCAGCACGATCGAGATAGGGTTGGATTTCCCGCAATGGATCAATGATGGCCGCTTCTCCATTACTGGTAATGTAGTAGGCTCCTTGAGCAAGGCAACCCGTATAGATTTGTTCGATTTTCATGGTAAATTATTGAGCAACAAATGTAGCAAGGTAGCTGAAAGTATTGTTTTGATTGTTATCAGAATGCAAAGCAAGGCAATTCGAATTTGCTTTGCAGTAATGAATGTTACAAATGGAAAGGGCCGCCAAGTGGCGGCCCTTTTTGGGTGATTTTTTCTTTTATTTTTTTCCGGGGGCAGGAGGCGCAACAGAGCCTTCCACCGGTTCAACCTTGATTAGTTCTACTTCAAAAATCAATGTTGAGTTAGCCGGTATTTTAGCTTGATTACGCGATCCATAGGCTAGTTCAGAAGGGATGTAAAATGTTGTTTTGCCTCCTTCTTTCATCAACTGCAAACCTTCTGTCCATCCGGGGATTACTTGATTAAGTCCGAACGTTGCAGGTGTTCCTCTTTGAACCGAGCTGTCGAATACTGTTCCATCGATAAGTGTTCCGGTGTAGTGAACGGTTACCTTATCGTTGGCATCAGGTTTTACACCCGTTCCTTCCAGCGTTGTGAGATACTGCAGCCCCGTGGAGGTTACCAGAACGCCTTTCTTGTTTTTATTTGCCGCAAGGAATTCTTCGCCTGCTTTTTTGACGGCCAATGATTTCTGCTCTGCCATTTTGCGAACTTCTTCCTTATAGATTTTATCTGCTGTTGCAGCGTCAATTACAGCTTTTTCGGCGAGATGCGCCGATATAGCTTTTTGCACAAGCTTTGCGTCGTAATCGGTGATGCCGCTTTTCTTTAGTGTTTCGGCGAGGGTTACGCCCAATGCATAAGACACGCTGTCCTTACGAGTTTTGAATTTTTGAGCACTTGCTGTTATTGTGACTGCGAGAGCCAACGTAGCTAGAAGGATTTTTTTCATTGTGACAAACTAGATTTATAGGGTGTAAAGAAATGTAAAGTTTTTAGCATAGAAAAATTAAAGTTAGCGAGTGAAAACGAAGTTATCGACGGACGAAAGGGAGGAGTTGAAAATGTATTGGTCTTGGTCAAATGCGCGAATGTCTTCGATGTGTTTTAATTCGTTTTCAATAATGAAGCGCGCCATTTTTCCCCTTGCCAATTTGGTATAGGTGTTAACCGTTTTGAATTGATTGCCTTTTTTCTCTTTGAATTCGCATTGAACAATCCGTTTATTCAATATATCCGTATTAACGCACTTGAAATATTCTGCAGACGCCAGGTTCAATACACAATCGTTTTTACCAAGTGTATCGTTGAGATGTTCTGTAATTCGATTCGTCCAGAATGCATATAAGTCCGGTGTTTTGGAATCAATTTTAAACTTGGTTCCCATCATTAAGCGATAGGGCATTACCAAATCGAGCGGACGAAGAATGCCGTACAATCCGCTTAATATGCGAATGTGCTGTTGCGCAAAGTCTAGTTGTTTTTTGTTCAGCTCATTTGCCTTTAAACCTCTATAAACCTCCCCTTTGAACATGAGCATTGCCGTGTGTGCATTTTCATGAGTGAATGGTAGCTTCCAACTATTGAAACGTCTGCGGGTTTCTTCACCCAGAGCCTCGCTCATTTCCATAAGATCTGATAGTTCCGATGCAGATTTTTTTTTCAGTTTCGATACCAGTGTTCGCGCTTCTGCCGGAAAAAGTGCTTCGGTGCATGAAAGCTCGGGATAGTGCGTTTGATCGTCGATGAGCTTAGCTGGAGAAAGCAATGCAATAAAGGAACTCATTTTCTGAATGCAGGTTTTGCGATTCGTTTATCAGAAGTTTGGCTTCAATAAATATTCGGAGTAGAACTTGTCGATAGCATCCACCGCCTCCTGTGCAGTATCGACCACAACGAATAAATCCAAATCATTTGCTGAGATGTTTTTTGCCGTGTCGAGCAAAGTCGCTTTAATCCATTCTACTAAACCGCCCCAAAATGATTTTCCAACGAGGATGATTGGGAAGCGTCCGATTTTGTCGGTTTGTATAAGTGTGATTGCTTCGAAGAATTCATCGAGCGTGCCGAATCCACCGGGCATTACAATAAATCCTTGACTATATTTCACGAACATTACTTTGCGAACGAAGAAATAGTCGAAGTTGATACTTTTATCGTGATCGACGAACTCGTTTCCGTGCTGTTCGAATGGTAACACGATGTTGAGTCCTACGGAAGTACCTTCTCCTTCTTTTGCTCCTTTATTCGCTGCTTCCATGATACCCGGGCCACCGCCTGTAATGACCCCGTATCCTTTTTGCGTGAGCTTGTAAGCAATGTCCCGAGCAGTTTGATAATACGGATTATCAGGTTTGGTTCGGGCCGATCCGAATATGGAAACACAAGGGCCTATTTGGCCCATACGTTCATATCCTTCTACGAATTCGCCCATGATTTTAAAGATCGACCAGGAGTCATTCGATCGTATCTCGTTCCAGTTGCGTTGCTTGAATTTATTGGTTATTCTGCTGTCTTTTTCCATAGTGTGGTATTTAATAAGAGCGCTTGTTACTGAGCATGCGCCGACCTGCAATTTAGGGTAATGTTCCTAGTTGTGCTAGTCTATAAGATGGTTCAATTAACAGGTTTATCAAACGAAAGATAAAAGGTCCCAAAAGGAATGAAGGAAAGTAGAATGGCGCGAGCGAATTTTTTCCTCGTGATAGCTCCGACTAGCAGAGCGTAATAGAGTGCAATCATAAACCCTACGAAGAGAAATCCATGGGCTGAACCGGTTAGGCGAACCGCTTCTTTGTATCCCATTCCATATTTAAGCGGCATCGCGATGAAAAGCAGAATCAAATAGGATATGCCTTCCCAAACTCCGACACGATGCGTCCATTTGAGCAGATTGGTGTGCGTTTTTATCTCTTGATTCATGATTTTTTTCGATAGGTAGTTTTGAAGGTTTTCCCTTTTTTTCCCGGTTTAGCCGAAGTGTTCTGTTTTGTACCGGTCTGTTTTTTGCGGACTGTTTTTTCGCTGGGCTTGAATTTTTTTTCGTGAAATGCACCTTTGAAATCCGGGTTTTCCAAGCGCTTTTGCCTGTCTATTTCTCGCATCTGCAATTGGAATTCAGGCTTGGGTGTTTCGAATACTTCAACACCTTCAGGCAGAGGAATTCGAGTAATGGTTTGCTTGATGAGTTGTTGGATTTTTCGAATGTGATACGCTTCGGATTGATCCATAAAGCTAATGGCAACGCCGGTTTTGAAAGCCCTTCCTGTGCGTCCGATGCGATGCACATAGTCTTCGTAATGAGTCGGGATATTGAAGTTAATTACGTGTGAAACTTCAAATACATCAATTCCTCGCGCACTTACATCGGTGCTGATGAGCAAGCGCACATCGCCACTTTTGAAATCGTCGATGGCGTTTATGCGAGCATTTTGCGCCTTGTTGGAATGCAGTAAACGCATTTCGCCAATCGGTTTGCGTTCGAAGTACTTGAAGATATTCGATGCAATTTCTTTTGTGCTCACGAATACCATCACACGCCGCATATTCTCATCGCGAAGCAAATGTTCGAGGAGAGAAAGTTTAGTTCGGAAGTTGTCTGCTTCGTATAGTAACTGTTTAACTGTCGAAGCCGGCGTTGCTTGCGGAGTCACTTCAATGCGTGTGGGAAAGAGCAGGAAGTTATCGGCAAGTCGCTCAACCTTTTCGGGAAAAGTTGCGGAAAAGAGCAGCTGTTGTTTTTTCTGCGGGATTTTCTCTTGTACATCGCGAAGCTGTGGCCAGAAGCCCATATCCATCATGCGATCACATTCGTCGAGAACCACATGCTTGATTTTTTTAACTGCGATTTCACCTTTGGAATAGAGTTCAAGAAAGCGTCCCGGGGTGGCAACAATCAGGTCCACTCCTGCTTTTAGTGTTTCTATTTGCGCCTTTGGACCGATACCGCCGAATAGTGCAACCCAGCGTAAATCAGTGTGCGAGGCCAATGATGCCAGCGATCTTTCGACTTGAACAACAAGTTCTTTCGTTGGCACCAGAATTAAGCAACGCGCTTCATTGCCTTGAGCATATTTCAGTATTTGCAAAAGGGGAAGCAAATACGCAGCAGTTTTTCCTGTGCCGGTTTGCGCAATGCCTATCACATCTTGCCCGGCCGAAATGCGCGGAATCGCCTTAATCTGAATTTCGGTAGGTGTTGTATATCCCGCCTCTTCTATCGCATTGAGAAACTGACGTGTTATTTTGAGGTCTTCGAATGTGCTCATATCGTTATACCTCTTCTTCAGAAATCCATTTGTAAATATCAGGTGCTTTGTAGCTCAGCATGCGATCGATAAGACGATTCGCGTCATCATCCACCAAAATCAAATCGCGAATGGTGGTGGTAAGAAATCCTTCACTGCACATGTGATGAACAAAGTTCACCAGGTGGTCGAAATATCCGTTCACATTGAGCAATCCGATAGGATGCTCGTGCATACCCAATTGTTCCCAAGTGAGAATCTCGAAAAGCTCATCTAACGTTCCATAACCTCCGGGAAGCGCCATCACTCCGTGGCTTAATCGATGCATCAGCATTTTGCGTTCATGCATAGAGTCCACCACATGCAGGTTGGTTACATCGTAATGGGTGACCTCTTTGGTGCTCAAAAATTTGGGAATTACACCCGTAACAATTCCGCCTTGCGAGAGTGCGCCATCGGCTACTGCGCCCATGATGCCGATTTTGCCACCTCCAAAAACTACTTCAATGGAACGCGACGCTAAGAGCTTTCCTGTTCGATATCCAACTTCTTTGTAAAGTGGATTGTTTCCTTCGCTTGCGCCGCAAAAGACCGTGATGCTTTTCATGAGCGCAAGATAGGCTGCAATTAGTTTTTGATGATGCGAATCGTTGAGCCGTTGGAAAGGCGCACAAAGTAGATTCCGGGCGCCCAATGCGAAGTCGTTACCGTACGTTCATTGTTGATGCTGCCCATCGTTTTGCCTGTGATATCGTCGATGATGGCGTTCACCGGTTTATTGAAGTACACTATTTCCTGTGCAGGATTTGGGTACGCTGTTATATCCGAAGTTGTATTTTCCAACACGTT
>JAURKF010000349.1 GCA_030831885.1 Flavobacteriales bacterium | reverse complement strand
ATTCATTATTCGCTTAGCGCTCTTTAAAAACGATAGGCATTCATTATGTGCAATTCGATACAACCAAGTGGAGAGTTTTGATTCACCGCGAAAACTTTCGATAGACTTCCATGCTTTAATAAAAACAACCTGGGTAATATCATCAGCATCTTCGTGGCTTAAGACCATGCGGCGAACGTAAAAATAAATTGGACGCTGATACTGACGAATAAACTCAGAAACTCCCAAGTCTCGTCGATTGGGGTCCTTAAGCATTAAAGTCAATTCCTGGTCGGTCATCATGCATTAGACAAACGCAAGGAAGGATGGTTTAATTACCATCACCATTTTCTCGAATTGAGTACTGTTTTGGTAAGTAGAAGGAAAATGGCGACAACTGCTATAAAATAGACCACATCACGGCTATCTATTAAACCTCGACCAAGTGAACTAAAATGCGCTTGCATTCCTAGGTTAATGATAAAGTTATCGGCGGGTCCCAAAAGCTCAAACGATGCAATGGACGAGAATCCGGTATACATAAAAAAGCATAGGATAACAGCTATCAGAAAACTTACAATTTGATTATCGGTTATTGTCGAGGCAAATAGGCCTATCGAAACATAGCCTGCGGCAAGCAATACCAATCCGATATAAGAACCCCAAGTGCCTCCACTATCGATATTTCCAACAGGATCACCCAGCGAATAAACAGTGAAGTAATACACCAGCGTTGGCACAATGGCAATTACAACCAAGAGCAAAGCAGCCAGGTATTTCGCACCAATAATTTGAGTATCGGTAATCGGTTTAGTAAGGAGCAATTCAATTGTCCCGGTTCGTTTTTCTTCGGCAAAGGAACGCATGGTGACAGCAGGGATGAGAAACATGAACACCCACGGAGATATAAAAAATAATGGCTCAATGGATGCAAATCCGCTATTCAGAATATTGAAGTCAACATCAAAAATCCAAAGGAACAGTCCGGTCAAAAGCAAAAACACACCAATCACGACATAACCTATCAGTGAACTGAGAAAAGTGCGTATTTCTTTAAGAAAAAGAGCTTTCATAAAACAAGGCGTTGAGAGCGTAAAGTTAAGCAGTCGGCGTGGAACGAACCCGCCATTTCCGGTACACAAAAATGCCCGCTCCCAAAAGGACAAGTGCAACAGCTATAACCTCGGCCTGCGTTACATGCATACCCAGAAAATCAAACTTGTTGTTGACTCGTATTTTCTCGATGAAAAATCGCTCAATACCATTCAACATGAGATACGCACCGAACATTAGTCCTGGGATAGCCAGGCGTTTTCGGATAGACCATAAGAAAATGAAAATAGCCACCGACATCAACGTTTCATACACGGGTGTTGGAAAAACCATTGGGTCGAGGTGGGTGCAATACCCATCGAAGCATGGAACACCGGGCTCGGTGATGGGTAGCACATTGGTATCGTTTATTGGACCCAGATACTGCGTATAGCTTGCGTCGTAGTTTACATTATTGGGATAATCATAGGCCCACATCCAATCGGGAATCCATGATAGCCAGCCCGGCTTGGGTGATGTGTTCGCAATACCCCAATCGCCATCGCCACTCACCTGACAGCCAATTCTACCAATGCCGTATGCCAAGATTAGTCCGGGCGCAGCGGCATCGGATAAATGCCATCCGTTTACTCCCTTCGTGCGGGCATAGAGCAATACCCCTATAGATCCGAGAATGAGTCCGCCATACATAGTAAGTCCACTGATGAAACTATTGAAGGACGGATGCTCGAAAAATTCTACGAATTCACGCGGGTTTTCAAGCAGATGAAACAACTTGGCACCGAGCACCCCAAAGAATGCGGCTGCAAAAGTAAAATTCCCCACCAAGTGATGTGGGTACACATCCACTTCCTCTCGAATAGGCTCGGGCAGCTGATCTTTTTTAAACTCCCAATACCTCCATCCCGCCATGGCAAGCATCATAGCCAAACCCAACAGCCAACTGCCGTCCCAGGAAAACAAAAACCGCTGCGGGTTGGATCCCGATGCAAACAGTTCGCCTCCGTATATAGCTAAATAAATAAACTTCCAACCTACAATGAAACCCATTATTCCGCTGGTTGCAATCTCTGTCCAATCGGGCTTGGCACCTTTGACTATAGTTTTTCTTGACGGAGTAAAAAAACCCTGCTTTGCTTTGCGCTTTAACTCCAACCCCAGTGTATAACTGGCAGCAACAAATGCCAGAGCAACAAAAAATCCAAAGCTATTCAGCAAACGTGTCCAACCCCAATCGATTCCGAAAAGATCGAGCAAAGCATGATAGATAGTTGGATACATAAGCGCGCGGATTGATTTGAGCCCCAAATGAACGACTAACAAGGCCTTCTTGGGCAGTCGTGTCGGTTTAAAATTTCAACATCACTTTCTAAATCAAAAAATATTGCTATATTGGCCTTGCGTCAGAAAGAAAAACCACCACTCTTAGTGGAATGTTTTACTTGAATGACGGCTGAGAATTGAGCTTTCCGTTGTTTCACACTAAACCTTAACCATGGAGAATTCTCGAGAGTCAACCCGAAATTTCGTTCAGGAACTCATGAACGAAGTAATTGAGCAGGGCTTTCACGAACTAGTGAATCGCCCGCAAGAATCAACTCGTTTGAACGTTTTGTTGCAGAACGCCAGCAATAAGCTTGGGGAGCAATTGCATCGCATTGATCATCATTCTTACAAACCGGGAAGCAACGAATTGCAACAACATTGGGAGTCCATAACCACTGAAGCTCAAAAGGTGAGTTTGGAGTTGCTGACAGAAATCCAGCAAATTCAGCAGCAATACAACCCAAGATTGAAGCGGGTTTAGTGCATGTGGTTAGTTTTTCAAAAACGACTGCATATACCTTTTTCCGCTATATCGGCATTCCACAGTGTAATATCCCGGAGCCAAATCAGCGACATCGATAGTGGAGAGGCAACTTAGCTTACCAACACTGCGGACTTTCTTACCGGCCAAATCAATTATGAAGCATTCCTCGGGCGATACATTAAACCGCAGTGTTAGTTCGTTATCCGCAGGATTCGGGAAAAGTGAGTATTCAAACGATGATGTCTCCACCAGAGCGTTGGGAGTTTCCGGTTGATAAACTCTGACATAATCTACATACATACTCGATGGGAACGGAGTTGTAGCATCGGGGTAGCCAGGCCAGTTGCCCCCAATGGCCATATTCAATAGCAAAAACATAGGGTGACGAAACGCATCATCCGAATTGTTGGATGCCTGAATAGTAAATTGATAAAACTGCACACCATCTACGAACCATCGAATGAGATTCTCCTCCCAAATAACACCATAAACATGGTATTGTGATGGATCCGTATTAACACCGCCACCAACATAGGTGTGCCCATTGTTATCCCAATGCACTGCTCCATGTGTTACATATTCATCGTTCACATGCTCCATGATGTCGATTTCACCACATTCCGGCCAACTCACTTCATCGATATTGGCCCCGAGCATCCAGAATGCAGGCCACAGTCCCTGACCCAAGGGAAGCTTCATTCTGGCCTCAACCTTACCATATTCAAAGTCAAACAAACCCTTGGTAATGATTCGCGCGCTGGTGTATTCGGTTGGACCGGTTCCTTCATGGCGGGCTGTAATCTTGAGCTGACCTTCCGACACTTCAATATTTTCAGCCGCATTTGTATAATACTGCCACTCATTGTTGCCCCAACCGCCATTACCAAACTGATAGGACCAATTGGATGTATTCAGTGCATCGCCCGAAAACTCGTCGGACCAAATAAGTTGCCATGTGGTTTGCGCTTCCATACAAGAGCAGCAAGCAATTAAAAAAATCGTAGTGAGATGCCTTTTCATATTTGCGAAAAGGCGCACGCTATTGTTCGCGTGCGCCCTATTTATTGAAATGAAAACTTTATTAATGTTGAATAATCAAAGGCATTGTCGAAGTGCGGCCTTCCAATTCAATCTGAATCGAGTAATACCCTTCACTGAATGATTGAGTATCGATGTCGATTGTGGAAGTGCCATTCGCGGATCCTGTCAAAACAACTCGTCCGGTTGCGTCCAAAACACGATAGGTAGGATTTCCAACATTGAATGTTTTGATGCGCAAGGCATCGTTAGCAGGATTGGGGAATATCGTAAACGATACGGCAGACTCCTCTCCTACCGAAGTGATACAAGGTGCGCAGCTTTCCCAGCAAACCATGCCCACATTCACATCCTCGGAAGCAACCACTTCACGTAGCACTCCTAGTGGGAATGTGACAGTGCATGTGCCTTCAGCAAGACTTTCCAATATAGTCCCTCCATTGATGGTGAAGCGATAGTAATGAACACCGGGGAGCACGTCGAGCGTTACAGAATACTGATTATTGCCCAGCGCCGTCATGGGTTGGCAACCAACACAGTAGTTGTTGAATGTGCCACTAACTTCTACTGAAGAGGCAGTAACTGCACCTAGGTCAACGTTCAGAGTGACGCTTACCGGCTCGGGAGCCGAACAGGGATCACATGAAGCCCAGCAAACCACAGGCAACGTTATGTCGCTTGTTACGCTTAGCGAACGATTCACAAACTCACCATTGGTTACTGTGCAAGGATCACCCGAAGTCAACTGCTCAGAACCTGCCCAGTTGTCGTAACTAAATTTAAACTCATAATTTCCTTCCTGCAAGGTGGTAGTAGCTTCCCAAATATTATCCCCATTCACATCGGTCATTTGGAAACAGTTGCCACACCAGTTGT
>JAURKF010000348.1 GCA_030831885.1 Flavobacteriales bacterium | reverse complement strand
CGTTGATCAACATCAAATCACCTTTCTTAAATGACAGATTGATTGCACCCGCTGCGTTCGAAAGCAAGACGTATTTCACACCGAGCATTTTCATGACGCGAACGGGCATCACTACATCATCCATGCTATGGCCTTCGTAGTAATGAAAGCGCCCTTGAAACGCCATTACCTTTTTACCACCGAGATTTCCGTAAATCAGCTTTCCGAAATGAAACTCAACCGTGGCGATTGGAAAATTGGGAATCACATTGTAGCTGAATTGCTTTTCGCATTCAATCGAGTTCGCCAATTCACCCAAGCCTGTTCCGAGTATGATGCCAACTTCAGGTGCATTCATTCCCTTTGCGCGCAACCATTCTACGGTTTGCTCTAATTGCTCTAGTTCTGTCATCGTATTAAAAAAGGACGACAAATGTAGCACCTTCTATAAAACGCGTTTGATAATTCGAAGCTTGTGTGTGTATTCGCCCAATGACTGATTGAATATGCCTTGATGATCGAGAGAATCTATGCGCACGCATCCCGACGCGTGAATAATTGTGACGCCAGCAGTAGAATTCATTAGCACAATACCCACGTGAACAATGCGCCCCTCGCTATTATCAAAAAAAGCCAGATCACCAGTCTGAGCTTCCTCTACAAAATTGATTGTATTGCCTAATTCAGCTTGTTGATAGGCATCGCGTGGAAGCGTAATGCCGTTCAACCGCATGACTAATTGAGTAAACCCGGAGCAATCAATTCCCAGCACCGTTCTGCCTCCCCACAAATAAGGCGCATTTAAAAACTGCAGAGCACATCGTTCGATGTCGGTCGCACTTCCATTCCAGGCTTCCTGAATTGAATCTGTTTTCACATGGGATGAAACCATCGCTCCTGCAGGTAGCCATACTTCTGTGCCATTATCCAAGGTGCATCGTGTGAGCGCATTTCTCAAGGTTGTCATTTCACTTTCATTCGAAATAGCACCAAGCTGCTTATTATCGATCCAACCTTCATAGCCATCGGCTTCCATTCTCACCATCGACCATTTCTGCTGTTCTTCCAATACCTCGACACGTTCACCGAAAAGCGCTTGAGAAACCATCTCACTTTTATCGGATGGCTCTCGCCTCAATGGCGCCACACTCATTATCACAGATTTTTTCATTTTTCAAAAATACATTTCACTCCGTTAAAGGAAGGACAGATGAGACGACCGAATCCCAAAAAGATCTGCAAAACATATTTTTTGAAAAAAAACGCTGTGCTTATCCTCTGATTCTCAAGAGTGTAAAAAATTTATCGAATTTATTTGCTTTTTAATCGAATCTTATTTTATATTTGTCGTATTAAAGCTGAATTCCGTCTTTCCCCTATCAAGACGACTTCTAAATTTTTGTCAAACTAAATTCTAAACAAGATGAATTTCTCTACGAATTCGTGTCCCACACTTGTTGGAGGTATTGATGTTTTCAATACCCGCTCTCTGAATGCCGTTAAGGCATTATTTCTCTGCTTGATGTTGTTTTTTGGGGGATTCGGTTTTGCCAATGCGCAAACAGAAGCCCCAACAGCCGGCCCTAATGTGGCAATTTGTCATCTGCTGGACAACGGCGGATCGGTTACCATTTACGTTAATCAAGACGCCGTTCAGGCTCACCTTGATCACGGCGATAATCTGGGCGTCTGCGACGAAGGTCAAAACAACGAGGTTCCGTGTGAATTAAGTTTAGAAGTCATTTGTCCTTCAGATGCGACCGTTGAGTGCGGACAAGAGGGCAACTTTGATTTCACGGGTGTTCCCGAGGTAAGAGGTGAATTTTGCACTGAGCAACTATTCCTCAACTTCAGTGATGCCGTTATTTCCTCCGGTCCATGCGGCCAGGTAATATCGCGCACATGGATTATTACCCTGGGTTCAATTGTAGAGGTATGCACGCAAGTGATTACTTCACAAGACACACAAGGTCCTGTGATTAGCGGTTTAGACAGTCAATTGAGCGCACAATGTATTGATGCGCTTCCTGCATTTCAGGCTGCATCTGCAGTTGACGCTTGCGGTGGACCAAGCGAAATTGCAAATTGGAGTAGCCAAACCGGTACTATTGAAAGTGCATGTGTAGCTTCGACTGCTTTCGGCCCTGGTGCCGACTGGGCTGTTTGGTTGCCTACTCTCTCTTCTGCTTCCGGTGCTAATTTCGTTTTCGATGCTGCCGGTGGTCATTTCGACCAGTTTGCTGATGGTTCTGCTCACATGTATGGAACTGTGGTAAACACAGTTAATGCTTCAGAACAATTCATTGTCGATTTGTGGTTTGAGAACAAAGCCGATTGGGCTACTTGGTCTGCTCAAGGCAGAAACTACAAAAACGATCTCATGCTTTCTTGCGCTTCCGACAACCATGATGAGTGGTCTTACTACGAATTGGTTGGCGGCTTCTCTACCCTTACCGGCGCAGGTGCTTTGGCAGGAACTGAATTGTATATCTATCATATGCCTGCTTCCTACTACTTCGGATTCCAAATTGGTGTAGGAGCAAATAATAAGAATTGTGCTAATGGTATGTCGGGCTGGTTCACTTACGAAGGTTTGATGAACGGTACGGCAATCAGCGGTCATGGCGACGTGAATGTTGATCTT
>JAURKF010000347.1 GCA_030831885.1 Flavobacteriales bacterium | reverse complement strand
GGAGGCATTTATCCTGAACAAAATGGATTCTGCTCCATGGATGACTGTTTCACCATGCAGGCCTATTCGCTTTCAGGAAACTCTCTTAGCATCGAAATCATGAATCAGAATGGAGTTGTATTATACTCAGGCACTTCCAGCAACGGCAACTACTACGATTTCATTTCTGTAAGTAATACCAATGAAATTAGTGGTTGTACCGACCCTAGCGCATGCAATTACAACTCAGAAGCAACCTGCGATGACGGATCTTGCAACTTGTGCTTTGGTTGTACCAACCCTTCAGCACTCAACTACGATGCGTGGGCTTGGTTTGATGACGGAACCTGTATCTATGAGATGATGCCTCCTTTGATGGGTATGACTATGTTGGCCGATGAAATCAACAACCAATTCTGGGTGCGTGTTGAAATGATGGATGAAGGAAACGGCGCTCCATATATTCTGAGCACAAGCTTCGACAGTCAAGTGATGATGATGAATGCAGCTGGACAATACCTCGCAGGTCCTTACCCATGTGATGCATCAATCGACTTCACGCTGCAAAGTATGGAAGCCGGAATGATGGAATACATGAACGCATCGATGGAAGGCAATTGCGCGATTGCACAGTCGGTAATTGAACTGACCCCCGAGTTTACGCTCTATCCTAACCCGGCCAACGATTGGGTGACACTTTCAGGTTGGGATGGCGCAGCGCAAGTAACCATCACCGACGTAAGCGGAAGAGTGGTTCGAGTAGAAACGCTTCGCAACAATCGCCTCGAAACTTCCATGCTAACCGACGGTATTTATGTTGTGAGCCTTACCAATGGCGAACGCACGAACAGCATGCGATTGATTGTACAACATTGATCGTGATTTTAATTAAACAAAAAAGCCGGTGCTATCACCGGCTTTTTTATATCAATATTCCTTTACTTAGATATACAAGAGGTCCTGGCAAAACTAGCGCTCTTAATATTCCCGTCGATCGCCAAATAGTGTGCGCGAAATTCTAACCCCTATAAAACGCGCAGGTTCAGGTGAACTAGATGTCAGTAATTTCATCGTGTTGTATCGGAATGAATAATCCCACTTTCTGCCTGCCTTATATCCCAATGACCATGTAGATAATCGATAAGAAATTACATCTTCATAATCATATGAAATGCCATAGTATCTATCATATAAGGTGAACTTAGATGTATTACTCGATGCACCCCATTGATACATGGCATACCAGCCATCATCGTGACTTGAAAAATAGTATCGCAATCCCAGCTGAGCATGCAACATGGTGTAGTTATCAAAATAAGTACTATAAAAAGGAGTGTCTTGAGAATTTTCGCCCTTTGGAGTTATGATCGTACTTCCCAAGTGAATGGTAATTCCAACTTTATTAGAAACAAATTCTTCATACGACCAATTGAATCCATAACCAATCCCATAAACCTCACCGAATTCTCCGGTAGGTTTCGCCAAATCAAACGATAGAGCTATAGGACCCATTTGCGATTTTGCATTCAGTGCAAATCCGACAATTGCGATTGTGAAAAGAAGGATTTTTTTCATGTTACAATAAGATTTGAGACAATGATAGGGCAAGATTTAGCAATCACCATAATCACTTCCCTTCCATCCATAGGCCGCATTAGCACTAGCCTATATTTCCGGATTCCTGAAATGATTGTAAACTGCCGCAGCCATCCGATTATTAACCACCTTCTGCAACTCCTCCAAACTCGCCTCCTTGACGGCTTGTACCGTTTTGAAATGATGAATGAGTGCCTGCGTGGTATGCATGCCGACGCCCTTGATTTCCGTGAGTTCCGAACGAATAGCATCTTTGCTTCTGCGGTCGCGGTGTTTGGTAATTCCAAAGCGATGCGCTTCATCGCGCAAGCGTTGTATGAGCTTCAGCGACTCACTGCGCTTATCGAGATAGATGGGCAAACTATCGCCCGGGAAATAAATTTCTTCCAATCGCTTAGCGATGCCAATAATTCCCACCTTACCATACAACTCCAGCTTCACCAAGCTCTCGATTGCCGCACTCAACTGCCCTTTTCCACCATCAATAATAACAAGCTGCGGCAGTGTTTCGCCCTCATCCAGCATTCGGCGATAACGTCGAAAAACTACCTCCCTCATGGTATCGAAATCGTTGGGGCCCTCCACCGTCTTCGGATGAAAGATGCGGTAGTCGGACTTGCTGGGTTTGGCATTTCGAAACACCACACATGCACTCACCGGGTTTGTTCCTTGTATGTTCGAGTTGTCGAAACATTCAATGTGACGCGGTAGCTCCTTTAAGTGCAAATCCTTCTGCATAGTTTCGAGCACACGATTCACATGGCGCTCCGGATCAACCATCTCTTGTTGCTTTTGCGCGTCCAACATATAGTGCGTGCTGTTGCGTTGAGATAATTCAACCAGCTTCTTTTTATCGCCTCGCTGCGGAACAGTGAGCAAGACACCCGGCAATTGCATTTCCAATTCAAACGGTAGAAAAATTTCCTTTGAACTACTTTGGAATTTGTCGCGAATTTCCAGGATGGAATACTCGAGCATTTCTGCTTCACTTTCATCCATGCGTTTCTTCACTTCCGTTGTATACGACTGAACAATGACACCATTGCTCACCTTCATGAAGTTCACATAACCCGCTTGGCTATCGCTTGCAATGCTGAAAATATCGACATCGTGAATGCTCGGATGCACAATGGTACTCTTCGCTTGAAAGGTAGATAGCACCTCTATTTTTTCCTTCACCTCCTGCGCATGCTCAAACTCATATCGCTCGGCAAACTCCGCCATCATCTGTTTCAGGTCGCGAATGAGCTCCGTGTAATTGCCCTTGAGTATGTTGCGTGATGCATCCACACCGCGATTGTAATCTTCGGCGGTTTGCTTCCCTTCGCAGGGGCCTTTACAATTGCCTAAGTGATATTCAAGACACACCTTGAATTTCCCGGCCGCTATGTTCTTGTCGGTAAGCGCGAGGTTGCACGTGCGCATGGGATACAACTTCTTGATTAAATCCAACACCGTGTGCATGGTGCGACCGGAAGGATATGGACCAAAATATTCCGACCCATCTCGAATGATTTGACGCGTTGGAAACACACGCGGAAAATCTTCCTTCTTTATCACGATGCTCGCATACGTTTTATCGTCTTTGAGCATGATGTTGTACCTCGGCTTGTACTTCTTGATGAGCGAGTTTTCAAGCAGCAACGCAT
>JAURKF010000346.1 GCA_030831885.1 Flavobacteriales bacterium | reverse complement strand
GACCTAAATCTAAAAGTGGAGTTGGCACCTGATGATTGCGAGTTTTGAAATGCAAGTATATGGGAAAGGATTGCAGGATTGTAGGATTGTAGGATGATAGGATTGTAGGAGTGCAGGGGCCAACTTTCAACCTTCAACTTTCAACCTTCAACCTTCTTTCGATATATTGCGCATCATACACCACAACTATGGGAAAAAAACAACTCGGTTTTTGGGAAATCTGGAACATGAGTTTCGGGTTTATGGGGATACAATTCGGATGGGCACTGCAGATGGCCAACATGAGCTCCATCTATGCATTTCTAGGAGCAGAGCCCGATGAAATTCCAATGCTTTGGCTGGCAGCTCCGCTCACAGGACTCATCGTGCAACCCATCATTGGTTATATGAGCGACCGCACTTGGCATCCAACCTTTGGCCGACGACGCCCTTATTTCTTCGTTGGAGCTGTGCTAAGTTCAATTGCTTTGGTGATGATGCCCAACTGCAGTGCACTCTGGATGGCTGCAGGACTTTTATGGATATTGGATTCTTCCATCAATATTTCTATGGAACCCTTCCGCGCATTTGTGGCCGACAAGCTGCCGGAAAACCAACGCACGTTCGGATTCAGTATGCAAAGCTTGTTCATCGGATTAGGCTCTGTCGTTGCAAGCGCGCTTCCTTGGATCTTCACGCATTGGGTAGGCATTCAAGACAACGCAAATCATACGGGCATTCCATCCAGCGTTAAATGGAGCTTTTATATTGGTGCTGCTGCGTTTTTCCTGTTCGTATTGTACACAATTCTTACAACCAAAGAATACCCGCCTCAAGAAATCACGCAGCGCGAAAAAGTCATCGAACGCAAGCGAGGCTTTGGAGCAGGTGTAGAAGAAATCGTACATGCCATTATGCACATGCCAAAAAAAATGAAACAACTTGCGCTTGTGCAATTTCTCACCTGGCCGGGCCTTTTCCTCATGTGGTTTTACTACTCACCGGCCGTGGGTGCCGACATCTTTGGTGGGGTAGCTGCAGAAGATGCTGATCCTGCCTTACGTGCGTTATACAACGAAGGCAATGAACTGGCCGGTCTTACTTACAGTATGCAAAATCTGACTACCTTTTTGTTTGCTCTCGCATTGCCCTTGCTAGCCTCACGAATCGGTAAAAAATTCACACATCAACTTTGCCTTACTATTGGAGGCATTGCACTTATTATGCTGCAATTCATTCATGGTCCCGAGATGTCGAATTACCTCTTTGTGGTAATGGCTTGTGTGGGTATTGCATGGGCCAGCATTCTTTCAATGCCCTACAGCATGCTCAGCGACTGCTTGCCACCGGATAAGATAGGCGTTTACATGGGCATCTTTAACTTCTTCATTGTATTGCCTGAAATTATTGCCGCTTTATCCTTCGGTTGGATTATGGAAAATGTTCTCGACCAAAACCGCATGATGGCCATTAGCCTGGGCGGCGCGCTGCTCATTCTGGCGGGTTTGCTAACAATGCGTGTTCAGGAGAAGGGGTAATCGAGAAAGGGGTAATCGGAAAAGGGATAAGGTGGGCTCGGTTGGAATATTATAGCATAACAAGGAATAGGGTTATGATATGGATGGCAAGAATATTTGCCTATGAAAACTACATTCTCAGTTAGAAGTTATTCATTTGCTTTACGCATTGCCCAAACTTGCCGGAGTGTAATGGAAGAAAGAAGAGAGTATATTTTTTCGAAACAGCTGGCGCGATCAGGAAGTGCAATTGGGGCATTGTATAGAGAAGCTCAGCACGCTGAGAGCAGAGCCGACTTCATTCATAAACTCGCCATCGCACAGAAGGAATGCAATGAGTCTTTGTATTGGATAGACCTTTTATTTGACAGCAATTACTTAACTGAAAAATCCCATCGGCACCTAAAGTCTGAAGCAACTGAACTAATGTATATGCTAACTGCAATGATAAAAACGGCGAAAGCCAACAAGGGCAAGCGGTGATCGGAAAAGGGGTAATCGGAAAAGGTGTAATCGGAAAAGGTATAAGGTGGGCTACCCCTTTTCCGATTACCCCTTACCCCTTTTCTGTTTATCCTTTACCCCTTTTCCGATTACCCCTTACCCCTTTAAAGCATATGCCCCAAGCTATCCTTCTTCGTCTGCAAATAGCGCTCATTCTCTGAAACGGCAGGGATAACCAATGGAATTCGAGACTCAACTGAAACTCCCGAGGTTTCGAAAGCATGCAGCTTCTCCGGATTATTCGTCATTAGTTGGATACGCTTAATTCCAAACTGATTCAATATCGCCAGGGCTGCATCATAGTTTCGCAAGTCGGTAGCGAATCCCAATTGGTGGTTTGCCACAACCGTATCAAATCCTTCGTCCTGCAAATTATAGGCTTTCAGTTTGTTCACTAGTCCAATGCCTCTTCCCTCCTGGCGCAGATAGATGAGCATTCCTCCGTACTCATGAATGTAGTCTAATGATGCTTTCAATTGTTCACCGCAATCACATCGCGTGGAGCCAAACAGATCGCCTGTAATGCACTCTGAGTGTATGCGAACATTCACTATTTCACGGCGCACACCTTCATTCCAAACCGCCAAATGGGGCATCTCCTCCAAACCGCTGTCAAATGCGTCAATCACGAAGTTTCCATGCTTAGAGGGAAGTCGTGAGGATACCAATCTGCTGAATAAAGACATGATGCAAATGTACGCTTGAGCTCGCTTTCGCTTTTAAAATGCTTCGCACAAAAGATTTTCTGCGCTGGCAAATGATGTGCTTTTATCTGACTTTTGTTATCTGAATCTTTTTGGCGCGTGTCGCAGTAACGACATTCAACACATGTACTCCGGGCAACCAAACTGACGAATCAATTCGATTCGCTCCTAGTGTTACATCACCAGCTGCAATCAATCGTCCATGGCTATCGTGCACCTCGTATGAGCCAACACCAACCGATTGCAAAACAATAAAATCATTACACGGATTGGGAAAAACTGAAACAAGCAGCTCAGGTTGTGACACATTCAGATCGATGATACTTTGAAAATCACTTGCCGTGCAATAGTTGGCATCCATAACGGATACAGAATAGCTCCCCTGGCCTATTCCCTCCAACACCGCATCGGTATCGCCCGTGCTCCAAATAATAGTGTACGGTGGTTCTCCGCCCGCTATGGAAACCTCCATGGATCCATTCGCTCCGTCATTGGCGTTGGTAATCGAACTAATTTGTGCATCAAGCACAGGAAAAGTTGCAACCTCCACCAGGGCAGTATCTGCACAACCATTTCCATCCGTAAGGGTAAACTCGTAGAGCCCTGCGGGCAATGCATTCGGGTTTTGCCCCTGCCAATCGAACATGTACGGCAATGATCCACCACTTCCAAGGTATTGCAACACTGCAATGCCGCCCACGCATACGCTGTCGGCACCGGCAATGAAGTTCACCTCCGGATAAGCCTGTATGCTAAAATTTACACTACCCAAACATCCATTGGCATCCGTTGCTATGCCCACATAATCGCCGGGATGAAGGGCGTTCAAATCAAAATCTCCTTGCACAGTGAAAGTATAATCACCGGCACCGCCGATAGCGGTCAATAACGCAGCAGCCGTAGTATCACCGCAAATAATAACCGGAGCCGACGTGACCACCACAGGCATCGGGTTTTGAAGAGCGATTGTTCCGAAAACACTGCATGCATTCTCATCTATTGCCTCATACGAATAGGAGCCTGCGGACAAGCCACACATGCTTGCACCTTGAGGATAATTGGTCCACGTTAATTGAGCCGGCTCCGTTCCGTTGAGCGTTACACCTACACAACCATCGGTAGAACCGGCGCATGTTGGTTGCTGCACGAATTCTTCCACACTAGGATTGGGCAGTTGCAAAATTTCAACGGAAAGAGAATCTGTTGCACCGCAAACAGTCGTGGCCAATGCCCAATAAATTCCGGGTTGATTAATAGTTGCGTTTTCCTGAACGCTTCCATCCCACCATAGCACGCTGCTCATGCCGTTCACCGAAAGAACTACCTCATCGCCACCACT
>JAURKF010000345.1 GCA_030831885.1 Flavobacteriales bacterium | reverse complement strand
GAACGCTCTCGAGCCAAGGCGAATTGAGATGCCCTAGGTGTCGTTCGGTTGGTGGTGGTAGGTAGCTGTACACAATAGGGAAAACAAGCAATGAAAGAAAGAAGGCAAGCAGGCAATTAAGACTCGCAATTACACCGAAGTGTTTTAATAAATCGCTCGATGTAAATATGAAAGTTGCAAACCCCACTGCGGTGGTTGCATTAATCATAAAGGCTGCCGCTCCTGCTTTTT
Source organism: Flavobacteriales bacterium (assembly GCA_030831885.1). The sequence continues at coordinate 3,428 of JAURKF010000345.1, read as the reverse complement.
GAACAACTCGTGCGAGCGCTCGCGTCTTGTTGCCGTAACGTTTGTATTCCTGATGGTACTTGGTAACGAGGTAGATACAATTCGGCACCGTGGTTACAATCATGAGTGGCGGGATCAACCCCATGAGCATTGTTATAGGGTAGTCAAATACAGCGATGCTACCCATGGCAATTACAACAGAAACCACCACAACACTCATAACTACCATGGTGACTTTGAAGCTTCTGAAGAAAACCAGGAGAAGCACCATGCAAATAACTGCGGAGAGAATAGTGAAGAATTTTAGTTCTGCTTTGACTTTTACGGTCATCACTGAACGGATATAGGGCATTCCGGAGACATATGTTTGGATGCCGGTTTCTCGCGTAAACTTGTCAGTGAGTAACAGCATTCTCTCTACCGCGTTCCCCCTGTTTTCAGAGTTGAAAAGTTTATTATTGACGAACACCATCATGAGTCCGGCACCGGTGTCTTTTTTGTAAAGAAGGCCTGCGTAAAATGGCAGGCTGAAAAGCATGGCTTTTGCTGTATCAAGTTCAGCTTGAGAGGATGGGTCGCGCTCCAATAGTTGGCGAAACTCGAACCGCTGAAGAGTAGTGTCTTTCACTAGGTTATAGCAATTTCCGGTTGAAAAAATGCTATCAACCATTGGATATTGTTGCCCATCTACTTCAACGGTGGTTGCTTGTAGGTCGCGAACAAGCTGTCGCCATTTAATAAAATTGGGTAGTTCCCAAATGCGCTCATCGCGGTAGCCGATAGCTAACACGTTGCCGTCTTCACTGAATTGTTCAATAAAATTCCGATATTCAACGTAGGTACTATCGTCCTCGGGCAAAATGCCTCCAAACTTGTAACTCATGCGGGCATATTGTGATTGCCAACCCATAATAGCGGTTAGCACGATAACCAGGATTCCTAGCGGTGTGCGATAGCGCAATATGAAAGCTCCGATTTTACCCCACATATTATTGGGGACAAAGTAACGATAAGAAGTGACCGGTTACCAAAAATTGATGTACGTTTGAAGCGTTATGTTGAAGCAAACCCTACAACAAAAATTACAGGTCAAGTTATCGCCACAGCAAATACAGCTGATGAAGATGCTGCAAATACCTACAATGGAGCTGGATCAGCGCATAAAAGAAGAGATGGAAATCAATCCGGCGTTGGAGGAGGGTAATGACGAGGATGAGCAACAGGATGATGAGCAGGCTGAAAATCAGCAGGAGGAAAGTGACGATGAAAACAAGGAGGAGGATGAAATTGATTTGTCGGATTACTTCGATGATGATGATATTCCTGATTATAAGCTCAAGGTAAATAATCACAGTGCGGACGATGACGATCGTGAAACTCCGCTCGGAGCGGGTCGCACCTTTCAGGATTTACTGTTTGCACAACTGGGAATGAGCGATTTGGATGAAAATCAGCAATTGCTCGCTGAGTATCTGATTGGTAATTTGGATGAAAATGGCTATCTCCGCCGGGAACTTGCAGCGGTTGCCAACGACTTGGCTTTTTCCATGAATATTAGTGCCACGGTTCCCGAATTGGAAGAGGTTTTAAAGGCTATCCAGGAACTGGATCCGCCAGGCGTAGGTGCTCGCGACCTGCGTGAATGTTTGATGATTCAGATACGCCGGTCGGAAGTTCGCAACGCCGACACAATTATGGCAGAGCTAGTTATAGCCAAGTATTTCGAAGAGTTTACCAAAAAGCACTATGAGAAGATTGCTAAGCGAATGGATATTGAGGAGGATGAGTTGAAGCCTGCGATCGATTACATCCTTCATCTCAATCCGAAGCCCGGTAACAGCATGGTGGAGGCTGCTCGTACGATTCAGCATATTGTACCCGATTTCATGCTGATGGTGGAAGATGATGAGCTAAAGCTGAATCTAAATTCACGCAATGCTCCCGAGCTACGCATCAGCCGTGAGTATCGAGACATGATGCAACACTACGCTAAAGCCAAAGTCAAGGATGCTAAAGAAAAAGAGGCGTTGCTATTCGTGAAGCAAAAAATTGATAGTGCCAAATGGTTTATCGATGCCATCAAACAGCGAAATGATACTCTTTTGTATTGCATGCAAGCAATTGTCAACTATCAAAAAGAATTCTTTTTATCAGGTGATGAGACGAAACTCAAGCCTATGATTCTAAAGGATATCGCCGACATAGTGCATATGGATATTTCTACCATCAGTCGAGTTGCCAACAGTAAACATATCCAAACTCCCTATGGAACTTATTTGCTTAAATATTTCTTTAGTGAAAGTTTGAGCACCGATGAAGGAGAGGAGGTGTCTTCGCGCGAGGTAAAGCAGATCTTGAAAGATGCTATTGAAGCGGAGAATAAACGCAAGCCATTGCCCGATGAAAAGCTGATGGCCATATTGAATGAAAAGGGATACAACATTGCGCGCAGAACGGTCGCTAAATACCGCGAGCAATTGGGGATACCCGTTGCACGCCTGAGAAAAGAATGGTAGATCCAATTGATGAAATATCGCTAGTTCCACCCCAGCGCACCAACACGTATCGATTTGCTCAGGTGTTGTCGTTGGTTTTTCATCCTCTATGGATGCCACTCATTATCTATATGTCAGTGCGCACTATAGATCCTTATTACATTGCTCCTTCTGAAGCAGATTATTTCGTTTTCCTGTTGTTGGGGGTTAACATTGTTGCACCGGCAGTGAGCATGCTCATTATGATCCGATACGGTATGCTCAGCAGCATAGAGCTGCGAAATAGAAAGGAACGTTTTGGCCCGTATTTATTGGTGATTTTCTACTATGTGCTTTCTTATTTCATGCTAAGATGGAAAGGTCCCTATTTGCCGGATACCGTATTTAGTTTTTTGTTGTCGGTAATAGTTTCTCTCATAATTAGTCTTAGCATAAACAGTGTGTGGAAAATATCGGTGCACATGCTAGCTCAGGGAGGTGTGTTTGGAACTTTGCTTGCGCTGAATGTAATTCACCCTAACCTCGATACCTTGTATCCTGCTCTTTCCATGGTAATGGCTGGTGTAACCGGCTATTCTCGCCTTTATCTCGATGCTCATACACATGGTCAGGTGTATGCGGGTTTCTGTCTTGGCGCTGTGGTAAACTGGATTGTTATTTCTCAGACGCTAATGATTTGATCAGGCGCTAATGGTGTTCGCTCAGCCTTTTCTGCCAGCGCCATGCATCCCTGAGTGCATCGGCTAGTGTTCGCTCTGTTTTCCAGTTGAGGAATTGAAGTGCTTTTGCAACATCACCCCACACTTGAGCCACATCCCCCGGTCGGCGAGGGCCAATAATAACTTGAACGGGAGTTTGATTGACTTTTACAAAGGTGTCAACCACTTCCTTAACGCTATTTCCGAGTCCCTGACCTAGATTGAATGCCTCACATACTTCAGGGTTGGTATCGAG
>JAURKF010000344.1 GCA_030831885.1 Flavobacteriales bacterium | reverse complement strand
CTCCTCTCAAAAAGTGTTGGGAGCTATCCGTAAGGAAAAACTGCACATTTGAAGCAGCGTCGCCTTCAATATCGTACAAGATTCCGTGAACGTGTCGAAGTGAGTCGCTCACCATCGTTCGGCGCAATGCCGATGCCTTCATTTCGTGCTTGGCTGCAAAACCATAAGCGTCATCAATGAGCTGCGGCAATCGGTCTTTTACTGACATATATGTGCAGTGAATGCGCGCATTGTACTTGGGATAATAGATATTAAACCAACAAGAATCCTGAGAAAGCCTGTCGCGAAAAATTTCGACTTGAGCAGCCGTTGAAATATCCAACTTCATGGGGCACTCCGTTTCGTAACTGCGATATTCTGCGGTGGGCAGAGCTATTCGAAAATAACCTCGGGGCTTAGGCACTAGCGTATCATCACCCACAACTAACCACCAGCCTATGGAAGCAAGCGTAAGTAATGCAAAGCCAATGAAGATTTTTTTTCGCATAGTTCGAAAGGTTAATGCGGTAAGGTAACCTTCACGCGTTTTATTTTTCGCTTATCCGCCGCCTCCACAAACAACGTATATCCTTTGAACTCGACCGCATCGCCCCTTTCCAGTATGCGACCTGCATGCTCGAGCATGAAGCCGGCAAGCGTACTACTATCACCCCTATGTTCTTCGAAAACATCGCCATCGATATCGGTGATTTTATAAAAATCAACCAGCGAAGTTTTTCCCTCCACGATGTACGTAAACTCATCGAGCTTAGAATAGTGCAGCTCTTCCTCATCGAATTCATCCTTAATCTCTCCCACAATTTCTTCCAGAATATCTTCAAGGGTTACCAGGCCCGATGTACCTCCGTATTCGTCCACAACAATGGCCAAGTGAATTTTATTTTGCTGAAACTCCTGCAGCAAATCGTCGATCATCTTATTTTCAGGAACATAAAATGGCTGCATGATGAGCGACTGCCATTCAAATTCCTCCTTGTCGATATGCGGCAAAAGATCCTTGATGAATAAGAAGCCCGCTATTTCATCCATGGAATCTTTAATCACCGGAATGCGCGAATACCCTTTCTCAAGCACAATGGTTAACACCTCCCGGAAGGGCTGATTAAGCGATAGAAATACAATGTCAGTTCGTGGAGTCATTATCTGCGCAGCCTCCTTGCCACCGAAGGTCACAATTCCTTCCAAAATCTTATGTTCTTCCTCAGTCCGACCATCGTCGGCGGTCAACTCCAATGCGTGCCCGAGTTCATCAACCGAAATATTACTACGCACTTTATTTTTCAATCGGGTTTCCAGCAAGGAGGACGAGCGCATCAAAAACCATGTTAGCGGACTGCATAGCCGACGTATAAACTCGAGTGGCATTGACATGAAACGGGCCACTTGGATGTTGTTTCCAGTTGCATAGACCTTGGGTATAACTTCCCCAAATAACACAATTACAAACGTGATGGCAACCACATCAATCATCGTTCTGAGCCACTCCGGATAATCGCCCGCAGCAAACCAGCTTGCAGTTAGTTGGGAGGAAATAAGAACAATCGCAATGTTCACTGCGTTATTGGCTATAAGCACTGTGGCCAGTAATCGCTTTGGACCATTTTCCCGATCGGGGGTTTCAAGCAACGACAAGATACGCTGGTCCGATGTGTTCTTCGAATTCACCAAATCGGCTTTCTGCGACGGGGTAAGCGAAAACAAGGCTACCTCGCTACTCGATATGAGAGCGCTGCATAAAATGAGAAGCAACACCGCCACCAAAGGGCCGGTGTTGCTCCAAATCGATAAAAAAATGGTAGCTGTATGACAGCTAATACTGATAGCTTCCAATCGAAAGATATTGGTTCGACTTAAAATGGAAGATCATCATCGCCGACCGCAACAGGCACAGGGATCGTAGCTGAATGCTCCATAGGATGAGATTGTGAAGGTGTTTCGCTACCCGAGCGAGTACCTGTAAGCACAATTTCATTGGCGACTACCTCCGTGAAATATCGCGTTTCACCTTCTTTGGTTTGGTACTGACGAGTACGCAGACTTCCTTCAATATAAACCTGACTTCCTTTATGCAGGAATTGAGCAAGCTTGGTGAGCCCGGGACGTGTAACACGTATGTTATGCCACTCGGTAGGCAGATCTATTCGTTGCGCTTTCTCTTTGTCCCAATAGGACTCTGTGGTTGCCATAGAAAATGAAACTACTACTCCGCCATTGTCGAAGTTTTTTGTCTCCGGATCTTTACCCAAGTTGCCGAGTAAGATTACTTTGTTTACTGTTGCCATGTGTTTAAAAATTTAGGGTGAATAATTTGTTTAACGCCGCAAACCTACGTTTGTCGGCTCCCCAAGTCTTATTCCTATATGGAATGAGTTATAGCAAAGTTATTCCATTCAACCGAGCAGTTGACTATGCTCTTTTATATATCTATCAACAAGTCTTGAAACACCGAGCGAGGCAAATTCATTTAATGCAATCCATCTTTCCGCTGGGCGCGTTTCGATTTTTTTCGGCACAATCATCTCCGCAAACACCGCATGAACGCGGCGATGTGAAAGAACATGCTGGAGTTCAACACAAGAGCCAAGCAAAGTGAGCTTCTCTTTTAATCCTCTTTCATTACACCATTGCCCCAATACCTCTTGCATTTCCATAGCCCGTTCAGAATCCACCGAAGGAAAATCGTAAAGTCCCTTCCAAATTCCAGAATGCACACGTTGCCTGATCAGCACTTCGTTGTTGTGAATAAAAATGAGGTAATACATCCAGACATCAGTCACCTTAGTCTTTCCCGACTTGATGGGGAAATCGGTGGTTCGCTGCAGTGCAAAAGATCTACATCCCCCCTGCAAAGGACAAACTTCACATCGCGGATTTTGCGGGGTGCACTGAAGCGCACCAAATTCCATGATAGCTTGATTAAAAGTTGCCGGGTGCTTTGGATCAATCCATTTTTTTAAAGACTCGAGAATAACAGATTTGCCCGAAGGCCTGTCCACCGGCTCTTCCAGTGCCAGCAAACGAGCCACCACGCGCTGAACGTTGCCATCCAGCACAGGCACGCATTCATCATAGCAAAAGGAAGCGATAGCCGCGGAAGTGTAATCACCGATGCCCTTCAATTGTTTCAGCTCAGCTGATGTTGTCGGAAATATACCCTTGTAGGAACCTGCCACTTGCCTAGCCGTGGTGTGGAGATTTCTGGCTCGGCTGTAGTAACCTAGCCCCTGCCAGGCCTTCAACACCTGATCTTCACTAGCAGATGCCAAATCGAAAACCGTCGGAAAAAGCTTCAAAAATCGATGGTAATATTCTAAGCCCTGATTAACGCGCGTTTGCTGCAATATCACTTCCGAAAGCCACACAGCATATGGATCACGGGTATGTCGCCATGGTAAATCGCGCTTATTGGATTCGTACCATACTAGAAGTTTTGAAGCAGGGCTCATCGGAGCGACAATGTTAGCCCACAAATTCCTACACAAATGCGCCTGTCCATAGTTGCCGATGCAAGACAAACAAACAAATTCTAACTTTCAGTAAAAGAACAAGTTGGAAATAAAAAAAAGAGGACTATATTTGCCGCCCATTTGAAAATTACCTAATAGACAATTAATAACATTATCATATATGACTAAAGCAGATATAGTAACGGAAATCTCCAACAAAACCGGAATCGATCGCAATGATGTATTGGCTATCGTTGAAGGTTTCATGGGTACTGTAAAGAACGCCATGGAAAATGGAGAAAACGTGTATTTGAGAGGATTTGGCAGCTTCATCGTTAAGAAGCGTGCTGAAAAATTGGGTCGCAACATTTTAGCAAAGACCAGTGTTGTTATCCCAGCTCACTACATCCCGGCCTTCAAACCTGCTAAAGAATTCATGGACGACGTAAAGGCGAAAGTGCCTGTAGAAAAGAGCGAAAATGCCCAATAATCGCACCGTCCTCAGCATTCTTGTTTTTTTGTCCATCGGACTCATCGTTCTTTTTTTATTGTTACCTAAACACCCTGCCTCGAAAGAGACAGCTGCAACTACTGCCGATCCCGACTCACTAAAACTTCAACAAGCTGTTGAATTAGTGAACGGACCCAATCCAATGGCCGGTATCACCATACTGCGCGAAATGGTTGCAGAAGATTCCACTAATGTCGATGCACATTACTATTTGGGATTGTTTTCGGTGAAAAGCGGACAACTCGACAAAGCAATCGCTCGATTCGAGAAAGTGATTGCGCTTCGCCCCGACGATATTAAGTACCAGGTAGAAGTAGGATATCAGTTTATGGTAATGGACACTGTGAGTTTGGCCTTGCAGTGTTTCGAACGCGGATTGCAGTTGGATTCAACCGACAACAACTCCTTGTTCTTCTCAGCTCAGGCTCTTCAACAATTGAATCGCCCGGCTGAAGCCAAACAACGCTACGAAGCACTTTTACGACACAACACCGACGAAGTAGTTGTTGCGAAAGTGAAAGAGTTTATAGATACTTTAAATATTCAATTAACACAGCAAAACAATGCCTTGCGGTAAGAAAAGAAAGCGCCATAAGATGGCCACACACAAAAGAAAGAAGCGTTTGAGAAAGAATCGCCACAAGAAGAAACTACGCTAGTAGTTTGTTCTGTGTGCTGCTGTGCTCCTAATGCGCGGTAGTCCTCAATTCAGGGTGGTAGCTCTGTGCTTCCACCTGTTTTCTGTTTTCTCAATATTCCGGTTTTGACGGGTAACATCGAACTTATCATTAACTCTACTTCTTCAGGAGTAGAGATTGCCTTGCTCAAAGAGAAGGTCCTCATCGAACTCCATCGCGAACAGCGCAACCAGGAGTACGCGGTGGGCGACGTATATCTGGGTAGGGTGAAAAAGATATTGCCTCACCTCAACGCGTGCTTCGTAGATGTAGGTTACAGCAAAGATGCATTTCTGCATTACCTCGATTTGGGGCCGCAGTTCGCTTCGCTCAATGCGTTCGCGCGCAAAACAGCAGCCGGCGAGCAGCGCACCCCCGATCTCATGGGTTTCCAGATGCAGCCCGACATTAAAAAGGAAGGCAAAATCAAAGATGTAATAGGTCAAGGTTATGTGATACCCGTGCAGGTTGCAAAGGAACCCATTTCACAAAAGGGTCCGCGCCTCACCTCTGAAGTTACCATAGCAGGTCGTTACCTGGTGTTGGTACCTTTCTCCAATAAGATATCACTATCCGGGCGAATAACAGACGACGACGAGCGCGATCGTCTGCGGAAGCTCATCGGTAGCATTCGTCCACAAAACATGGGTGTGATTATTCGCACGCAGGCCGAAGGCACCAGCGTATCCGAACTGGATCAGGACCTACAAGATCTCGTAAAGCGATGGGATGAACTGCACAAAAACATGCGCACCGCTCGCGCACCACAGCGTGTATTGGGTGAAATCAACAAGACCACATCCATACTGCGCGATATCCTCAACGACAACTTCACGGCCATCCATGTAAATGACGACACGGTTGCCGCTGAAGTAAAGGCATTCCTGAAAACTTTCAATCACCAGGAAAGCATCGTGAAGATGCATCGCAGCACCGATTTGTTTGATGCTTTCAGCATTCACCGCCAAATCAAGCAAAGTTTTGGCAAGCAGGTAAATCTGAAGAGTGGCGCATACCTTATCGTTGAGCATACCGAAGCCATGCACGTTATCGACGTGAATAGCGGCAATCGCAAAAACTCGACGGTAGTTAATCAGGAAGAGAACGCCCTTCAAACCAACGTAGAGTGCGCCAAAGAAATAGCCCGTCTTCTTCGCCTGCGCGATATGGGCGGTATCATCTGCATCGATTTCATCGATATGCAGAACAAAGACAACCAGCGTAAGCTCAGTGATGTGCTGCGCGATGCAATGAAGGAAGACAAAGCGAAGCACAACGTGCTTCCTCCAAGCCGCTTTGGAGTTGTCGAAATCACACGCGAGCGTGTGAAGCCAGTAACTAAAGTGGTAACTACCGAAAAATGTCCGAGCTGCGACGGAAAGGGAACTATTCAATCTTCATTGCTATTCACCGAAGAAATTGAAAACAACGTGCGCTTCCTCTCCGAAGAAGGCACTCATAAGCAATTGCGCCTTGCTGTGCACCCCATGGTAGAAGCTTACCTCAATCGTGGTTTCTTCTCCAACATCACTAAAACCTGGAGCAAGAAATACAAAATAAAATTACGCGTAGAACCTTCTACAAGCGCAGCTTTGCTCGAATATCACATTTTTGATAAAGAAGGCGAAGAAGTGAATCTCTAGATCCTTGCTTCTCTCGGAAATGCAATAAAGTATTTCT
>JAURKF010000343.1 GCA_030831885.1 Flavobacteriales bacterium | reverse complement strand
TCAAAAGCTCAGCTCCCATCACAAGAAGAACGAGCAAAACAAGCGATACCGAACCCGCCATATTTACCTGAATACCTGTTGTATATTCATTCGGCTCAAATGACCATTCAACTGAATGCTCACCTGCAGGTATCTGCACGCCACGCAGGATATAGTTAGCGCGGAAATACGGCACCTCATTGCCATCGATGCGGCATACCCAACCGGCAGGGTAGTAAATTTCGCTGAAGATCGCAGGGGCTGCAACGGGTGTATTCACCGCATAGCTGATTTTGTTAGTTCCGTATTTGGTAAGGCGAATAGTTGCTGAACTATCCACAGTACCCACATTCGTAACAAGCGATTTGTACTCTTCATGCACTGAAGCGGTTGCAGCAGGATTGATGGATCCGATGGCCTGCATCTCTTCATTCGCATTAGTAGCCCAATCGATTTCACTCACAAACCAGGCATTGCCAAGCGCGTGTTTCTCATTACTGATAGGAGGAGCTGCACCACTGTATTTCACGTATTTCGTGTTGAGCATATTGAGCACCGGAGTTGTGCCGAGCACCGAATCGACCACCGCGGGACTGCCCGATTTAAGTGCGTCGGTAATCTGTCCAATTTCCTTCGATAAATAAAAATCGATAACTTCCTGGTAGCGTTTCAACTTCGCGGCATGGTAACCACCTATGGACTTATGGAAGTAGGCCACGCTTGCATCATTAAACACACCCGGAGAAGCGAGCAATACACGGTAATCCGTATTCAACTGTAAAGCTCCGAATTCACATGCGGCGTGGATACGCTTTTTGTCGGCTCCCTTATACGGGCTTGTCGTTGACATGGCGTATTCCAACTGATCGAGCTGTTTTGCATAATCAGGAATTGCAGCCATTTCTGTGCGAAGTATGTATCGATCGCATGTATCGGGTTCGTATGGAAACAAGCGATTGTCGATACGCTCATAATTCGCATATTCGAGTTTGCCTGTGCGGGGATTTTTCTCTTTCTCGTTGCTGAAGTAGCGCGATGAAACCGACCACATATCAGCGGTGACTATTAATGCGCCCAAGCTAGCCACTACATACCACGGAATTTTGCGCAGCGCAGCTAAAATGGCAATACCCGCCACGAGCAATACGATGAGCAGGCTGCGCTGTGTATCTTCAGCGAATACAACCGACCGAACTTCAGGCAATGCATCTTCGATATCATTCACCATGTTGAGTGCATTCGCATTACCCTTGTACTGCTCGCGCATTTTATCGAGATACTCCACCTCGTTCTGGGATACAAGAGGTCCAGTTATCGACGGTTTGGCCACTACAGCCAATAACAACGTGAACAATACACCGGCAGTTATGAAGAACATATTACGTTTGGTTCCGGTAGGCGGGTTCTGAATCAACTCATTCAGATATACGATGCCCAATGCAGGTGCCATAATCTGGATGAGCACCAGAATCATTTTCGAGTCGCGGAATTTGTTGTACATCGGGAAGCTCTCGATAAAGAACTTATTGATGCCGTGCATTTCCTTCATGCAGAGAAATACAGCTAGCGCACCTATGAAAAGGAATGGCCATTTGATTGTATCCCTGGATAATACAAGAGCCAATACAAACAAGAACATGATGCCTGCACCGAAATAAAATGCTCCTGCCGAACTGCCTTGCTCGCCCCAATATTGAGGGAATCCTTGCAAGTTTTCACGCAACTCTTTGGGCGCCTTTTGAAATGCCTTCTTATTATCTGAAAGCGGAACGGAAGAACTACCGCCCTTCGCATTGGGTATCATCATAGCCCATGGCTCACCCTTAGCCATGTTATATTCGAGAATATAGTTCGTATTCAAACCATCGGCTGCCTGTGCATTGTCTTCCTTGCCTTCCGGCTTAATGGTTAGATCAGTTTTACCTCGCGTAGTAAGCTTACTGTATTCGTAGGTGGTGTTCAGGTTTGCGAAGTTGGGTAACACAGCCAGTACACTTGCAATAACTAAGGCCGCAGCAGCCTTTCCGATATCCAACCATTTGCGCTCAATCATCAATCGCACAGTTTCGCCAACAACAACGGCCGCCAGTAAAAAGGAAAGATAATAGGTCATCTGCAAGTGATTAGCCGCAAGATGCAAACTGAAGAACAATGCGAACACCGTTCCGCCCAGCAGCCAACGACCGCGCATGGCCAGTATCAATCCCCCCAATACAGGCGCCATGTAGCCGATGGCATTCACCTTCGAAGTGTGTCCACCTCCTATGTACAGAATATTGATGGTGGAAAGTCCAAATGAAATGGCGCCTACAATCGCCAACCATGGATTCACACGCAAGCACAACATGAGGATATAGAATCCAAACATGCACATATACAACGAGCCTATAGCAGGGTCGGTTCCCCACTTCAATATGCGATCTACCGGACGCATCCAATTGGATGGATACAAGGTGTTGGTTTGATAACCGGGCATTCCACCAAACATATTGTTGCTCCACAAGGCTTCTTCTCCATTGAGCAAGCGATAGTCGGAAAGCTCCTTCGACATACCCATCACCTTGGCGATATCCGGCTGTTTTAGTCCATACTCTTCATTGATTCCGGAAAAGAACAACTTGGCAATGACAAGGAATAAAATTACAGCTACGACATGTGCTATCCAGGGTTTGCCGATAGAAAAAGACACTGAAACACCATTAGATTCAGATGGTTTCTTTTCAACCGAATCAGAAGATTGGTTTAAACCTGGCTTTGGTCCGTATTGATTAACTCCATCTTTGCTTGTCGAAAATAATAGCACGAAAACATAAAAAGGCACTAATTGCCACCAACCACTTTGTCCAATATCATGACATCTTTTGGCGCCCTGAGCTAATGAAAACCAAATTACAGGCAATGAAATTAGCAAGGGAATCAGGTCACTTTCACTCAAAAAGAAGCCTAGCAAAAAATTCAAAACCAACGCGCAGCTAAAGCTTAAAAAGTACTCTTCTCTGCCGATACGACCTTCAAACGAGAATGGATTTTTAAACATGAATATTTATTTAATAAATGTTAGAATCATTGATAAGTTCCTGGATTAGATTTAAGGAAATTTAGATATTTCAACGCTTAATCAGCTAATGTTTCTAGTATTATAAAATCCAATCAGGGTGAGACATCTACTATAGGATTATAGTGTTCTTTTGATTATATGTTGCGGCATAGAGGATAAATGCAAATTGGTTTGGGGGTGAAGTTAACGACGGAAACGCAAATGGACTCAATCCTCCTTTA
>JAURKF010000030.1 GCA_030831885.1 Flavobacteriales bacterium | reverse complement strand
GAGCAACGATGCGGGTGCAACCTATGAAGGTGTCGGCGGATACATTGGAGGTATTTCTAATTTTCACGTAGACCAGCAAGAGTATCGTATTTATAAGACGAGCGAAACCAACGAGGAGATTTGGTTCAGCAACGATGGTGGCATTGGACATTCGAGCGATTTCATGCAATCGCATGACAATCTCAACCGCGGATTGAAGGCCGTGAATTTGTGGGGCTACGATCAAGGATGGAACGAAGACATGATGGTGGGTGGTCGTTATCACAACGGCAACATGGGCTATCACGAAAATTATCCCGAAGGCGAGTTTCTCGCGCTCGGTGGCGGTGAAGCAGCCACGGGGTATGTAAAGTACACCGATGAAAACCGCACGATGTTTAGCGATATCGGCGGAAAGATTTTGCCTGAAACATTGGCCGATCCGGTTCAGGGATTTGGCTTAGGTCTTTCACCCAATGAGGCCTATTGGAACAATGGTAGTTCGCGTGTGATGTTTGATCACGAATACTACAACGTGGCATGGTTGGGGCGCGATCATAAATTGTATCGCTCAACTAACGGTGGCGGCTCGTTTGGCGAGTACTTCACGTTTGGAACGAACGAAGCCAACAAGCTGTATTGGATGGAGCAGAGCTACGCAGATCCAAATCACTTGTACGTGCAGCAAGGTGTTGGTAACACTGGCAAGATATGGCATTCATCCGATCATGGAATTACATGGGAACAGATGAATTTGCCACAGAACCTGCGTTATTTTTCGTTCAGCCTTTCTGGCACAAATCCTCTGGAGATGTGGATTTCATATTACGATGGCAACAACTCGAACAAGGTGTTTCGCACGCAAGACGGCGGAGCAAACTGGGAAAACCTTACTACATCAACGCTCAACGGATTATATCCATGGGCTGTTGCGCACCACTATGGAACCAATGGCGGCGTATATCTGGCTATGCAGCACGGGTTGGTGTTCTATCGCAACAACAGCATGAGCGATTGGGAGAGTTACAGCACAGGATTGCCTGTGGGCACTGAGCCGCTGCGCATTGTGCCTTTCGTGCGCGACAACGTGGTGCGTTTGGCAACATGGAACCTCGGCGTGTGGGAAGCACCTGCCTATGAGTCGAGCGAATTGATTGCCGGATTTTCAGCCGCCTACGAAACGTTTTTCTGTCCGGGCGATGAAGTGCATTTTGTGAATCACAGCGTGTGCTCTGCCAATGCCACCTTCGCGTGGTCGTTTCCCGGTGCAACGCCTGCAACCAGCACCGAACCGCATCCAACCGTTGTGTACAACGAACCCGGCACCTACGATGTGACGCTTACCGTTACGGATGGTGCGCAATCGCAAACCGTTACCTACACAAACTACATCTCGAATGCCGAGGCTACAGGCGGAGACTTTGTCGAAGACTTCGAGACAGGAGGATTTCCGGAAAGTTGGACGAGCAATGGTGGTGGCGCGTGGACGGTTACCGACGATGCCAGTGGATTTGGAACGGGCGTTTACAGCATGCGTTTCGACAACTATTACTACGATGCACAAGGCGCGCGCGATCGCATTTGGATGGGTAAACGCTCGGGCACCGACATGGGGGTGAGCTTCGATGTGGCGTATGCACAATACAGCGATAACACGTATACCGATACATTGGCGTTGGTGTATTCGACCGATTGCGGAGAGACGTGGATAGAGCTTTGGAGTTTGGGCGGGGATGACTTGAGCACGGCACCCGACAACACCAATTATTACGTTCCTACTTCGGAAGAGTGGGCATCGTATTATGGAGGTTTTCCTTCAGGTGTTTCATTCGATGATGTGATTATCGCCTTTGAAAACAGAGGGCGTTACGGCAATGTCATTTATGTGGACAATATCAATGTCTTTACGAATTTTTCAGTGGATGAACAGAGCAATGCATCAGCGCAACTCAGCGTGTATCCCAATCCGGCGAGCACCAATGTGCGCATAAGTGCTACCCACTTGCATGAAGGAAACTATCGCTTGCAGCTTTTTGACCTTTCAGGAAAACTTGTGTGCGAGTCGAGTGTTTTTGCTGCTGGTTCACGACTCGAAAAGCAGTGGATGTTGCCTGAGGTTGCTAACGGCATGTATGTGTTGTCGCTTTCAAGCGAGCGCGAACGTGTGCAGCAGCCGTTGAGTATTCAACGCTAACATGAGCGGGATCAGCGACCATTGAGTAAGCACATCATCATTATCGGTTCGGGCGTTGCCGGCTTGTCGGCGGCCATTCGCTTGCGCTCGGAGGGCATGCACGTGCACGTCTATGAAGCCAACGATTATCCCGGAGGCAAACTTTCGCAATTCGAAGTGAATGGTTATCGATTTGATGCAGGGCCATCGCTCTTCACCATGCCGCATTTTTTGGCAGAACTGTTTACTGCTAGTGGTGCGAATCTCCGTGACTATTTCACGTATGTCCGAAAGGATATTGTCTGTAAGTACTACTTTGAAGACGGTACGCGTTTTACGGCCTTTGCCGAAAAGGAGCGCTATGCGGAAGAAGCTGCTCAAGTCTTCTCGGTAAAGAAAGAGGAAGTCCTCCGTTACTTCAAGCATGCGGCGATGAAGTATGAAGTCACCGAGTCGCTTTTCTTGAAAAAATCACTGCATAAACTGTCCACGTATTTGTCGAAGGAAACTATTCGCGGAGTGATGCAAGCGCATCGATTGGGCTTGATGAATACGTTGGATGATGAGAATAGAAAGTCATTCAAGGATGAACGACTGGTTCAGTTGATGAATCGGTATGCAACCTACAACGGCTCTTCGCCTTATCGCACACCGGGCATCATGAGCATGATACCGCACCTGGAGCAGCATTACGGCACCTTCTTTCCGAGAGGAGGGATGATCAGTATTACAAATGCTCTTTATGAACGCGCCCGCGAAATGGGCGTTCAGTTTCATTTCAATCAACGCGTGGAGGAGATATTGATTTCCGATGACAAGGCCATGGGCATACGTTTGGCCGACCGCGCGGTGCAGTGCGACGCGGTGTTGAGTAATATGGATGTGATGCCTACGTATCGGAAGTTGTTGCCGCGGGAGAAAGCACCCGAACGCACATTGAAGCAAGAGCGTTCCTCATCGGCATTGATTTTTTATTGGGGTATCAAGAAGGAATTCCCTGAGTTGGACTTGCACAACATCTTCTTCGCTTCCGACTATAAAAAGGAATTCGATGTGTTGTTTGAAGGCAAAGACGTTGCAGAGGATGTTACCGTCTACATTCACATTTCCTCGAAAGACGAAAAGGCCGATGCGCCTGCGGGTTGTGAGAATTGGTTTGTGATGGTGAATGTGCCCGGCAACAAGGGGCAGGATTGGGATGTGCTTATTCCACAAATACGTTCGCGGGTGATTTCGAAACTCAATCGGTTGTTGAAGACCGATGTAGAATCCCTCATTGAAGCAGAGCACGTGCTCGATCCGCGAGGCATTGAAGCCCGCACGCAGAGTTATCAAGGTTCTCTTTATGGTGCTGCAAGCAACAACCGATTTGCTGCATTTTTGCGTCACCCTAATTTCAGCAGTCGTATAGAAAACTTATACTTCTGCGGAGGCAGTGTGCACCCTGGCGGCGGCATTCCGTTGTGCCTGATGTCGGGGAAAATTGCTTCGGAAATTATGATCAACGATTTGTGAGAACCATCCTTGAAACATATCGCTTACAAGCTTCCATCTTTTTGGTGTGGCTTTTTCATTTGTCGGCTGTTATAGGCAGTGTGCTAGGGCACAGCGAATGGTTCATTTCTCTTACACCCCTGAATTTGGGTTTAAGCGCTGCGCTGGTATTGTTCAATATACCGCGCAAGGCATGGCTAGCATTGCTCATTCCATTTGTGATCGGATTTGTAGCAGTGTGGTTGGGTGTAAACAAAGGATACATTTTTGGCGATTACAGCTATGGTGAAAATCTTGGGCTGAAGTGGCAAGGCGTGCCGTGGATGATTGGTGTGAATTGGATGCTGTTGGTGTTTGCCACGCATGCGATGATGACGCGGTTCGCACAATCGGAGTGGGGTATAGCCACGGGAGCCTCGTTGCTCATGGTTGGACTCGATGTGTTGATGGAACAGTGCGCGCCTGCGATGGACTACTGGCAGTTTGCCGGAGGCGTGGTGCCTTTGCAGAATTACCTTGGTTGGTTTAGCGTTTCGATGGCTGCACAATTACTCTTTGCCCGTTTCATGTTGGAGAAAAAACACTCATTGGGTGTACATATCTATTTCGCATTCG
>JAURKF010000342.1 GCA_030831885.1 Flavobacteriales bacterium | reverse complement strand
CACCATGCGTCTTGCTTCGCACGTGGATGCATATGTCGATGTTCAGGGCCGCAACATCATGTACACCACATCAGGCGTAGATAATGATCAGCGCGCATATGCAATCAATAGGAACATACTCTTTTTTAATCCCAAAGCAGGGGTGACCTACACTTCCGGCCAACACAAGGCTTACCTATCTGCTGCGCACGCAGGTCATGAGCCCAATCGCAACGACTTCACGGATGTAACCGACGCATCTACCATCAAGCCCGAATACATGACCGATGTTGAAGCGGGTTATCAATTCCGCAACAACTGGCTATATGCCGGTATCAATGGCTTTTACATGCAATACAAGGATCAGCTTGTGCTCACCGGTGCACTCAACGATGTGGGTGCCCCGCTGCGACTCAACATTCCGAATAGTTTTCGTCGCGGAATAGAATTCGAATTGGCCGTTCAATCACAACACGGATTTTATATTCAAGCCAACACCACATGGGGTGAAAATAAAATAGAGCAGTTCACAGAAACGATTTACGACTACACGGACGGTGGGTTTGCGGTGGTGAACTATTCATATACGAATACCGACATCGCCTATTCGCCTCGCATCAGCGGAAGCGGGCAAGCGGGATTCAAACGCACATTGAAGAAATTCAACCACAGTCATACCTTCGACATAGCATGGATGACCAAGGCCGTTGGCAAGCAATACCTCGACAATACGCAAAACGAAAACAGAGTGATAGATGCCTACATGGTACATGATCTCCGCCTCGGCTACACCCTCAATGTTGCCGGTCGATTTGAGCTTGGCATCAACGGATGGATACAGAATATTCTGGATAATTATTTCGAAACAAACGGCTACACCTATAGCTACATCTCAGGATCGACAGTTACAGAAAAATTCTTCTATCCGCAGGCAACACGCAATTACTTGGTAGGGGTGACGCTGTCCTACTAAAGCTTGTGGACGCAATTCAGTGCGTCACCATAGCACCAATCAAGCAGCCTAAGGCCGGCGCCCGAGCGAAGCCGAGGGCCGGCTTACCAACCACACACCGGCTACAATCATCAGTGCGCAGGCAATCTTAAAAGAGGTAATATCTCTCGTATAATCGCGCTCAACCACCGTGGCCAAGAGCAATGCGAAAATCCCGGCGAACACAGGTTGCAAGTAGATGTATGAACTTGCTATTGTAGGTGTCAAACGATGAACGGCCAAGATGTTGAACAGATAGGTGAGAAACGTAGTGCACACAATCACAAAGGCTACACAGAACCATTGCCAGTTATCGAGTGTGGACCAAGCCACTGCTTTAAGCCCCATACCACCGAATGGAAACACGAGCGGAATTGCAATCAGAAATGTCCACGCCACAATGTCGAGCGGATGATATTTCTGCATCAATGGTTTCACCATCACCAAGTAGCACGCATATGAAATGCTGTTGAGTAAAATAAACACATCGCCAAGCAGCGAACTGTTTCCTCCGGAATCGCCATTGCTTGACCACAATAGCATTGAGGCGCCTAATGCTCCAATGGCAACACCTATTGTTTTCAGTAGCGTAATGCGTTGCTTCAGAAAAATGGCACTTAATACCATCACCAAAATGGGGTTGCTCGTCATGATGATGCTCGCGTTCACCGGGGATGTGAGCGCAAGTCCATTGAAAAACAACAGCTGATTGGTTGCAACTCCTGTGATAGCACAGAGTAAAAAACGCCACCAGTCTTCGCGCGCAGGAAGCACAATTTTACGCGCCGCAATTGCCCAAAACAAAATGGCAGCTCCCGAAACTCGCAATGCGATAAAGCTCGTTGGTGCAATAGGATTGGGCATTACGGCTTTTGCTATGATGAAGTTGGCTCCATAAATCATGGCCACCGCCAGCAACGCCATATGTGCCCAAACGTTCTTCGGCATTAAAGAGTGGACTTGGCTTCTGCCACCACCTTGGCGGCATTGCCAATGAAGATGCGGTCACCGTTGACCATTACTGGACGCTTGAGGAAGGTATATTCTTCGAGAATGTATTTGCGGTAATCCTTTTCGGTGAGCTTCATTTCATTCAATCCCATCGAACGATATTTCATCGCTACGCGGCTAAATAGCGCTTCATAAGAACCCGCCAGTTTTTTCATTTCGTCAATCTGAGCCGGGGTGATGGGTTCGAGCTTGATGTCCTGCATTTCAAATCCTTTCAATTTGCTTCCCCATTCTTTGATAATGCGCTGATTGGTTCCGCAATTTCCGAGGTGATACACTTTTTTCATGGTTGATTATTTCTTGGCAAAACCACGAATGACGCTAACGAGTTCATTCAAACCCGGACCAAAATGCTCATTGTTGTCAACCACCAGATTACAAACGGGCACAAAGGGCTCTAAGTATTTCTCCTCGGCCGGACGCACATGGTTGAACCACTGATAGCGCACCTGATCCTCGCCAAACCCGCGCTCCTTGCCATCGCGATCGATGCGACGCTTCAGGCGCTCTTCATGGTGCACATCGATGTACACTTTATAGTTGAGCTGATTCCAAATTTCTTCGTAATGAAAAACAAACAATCCTTCCATAATCACCACAGGAGCAGGTTGCACAATAACCTTCTGGGGTTCCCACGCAGGATTGTTGAAGTTGTATTCGAGCTTTTCGATGGATTCACCATTAACGAGACGCATCATATCATCATAAAAATGCTTTCGGTTGATGGAGGTAGGCATATCAAAATTGTGTTGCCCATTCTCGTCCACATGTTGCTTCTCTTTCGGCTCGTAATAATTGTCCTGTGATACGAGCGCAACATCTTCAGCGGTAAAATGATTCATCAATTCACGCAAAAAACTAGTCTTGCCCGAGCCACTTCCGCCCGCAATGCCTATTAAAAAAGTTTGGTGGTGATTCACGGTAGCAAAGGTAATCAGGAAGACAACCTCTCGGCAATTGCCCGGTCGTTCGAAAGTCGCGGCACTTTGTTTTGCCCACCTAGTTTTCCTACCGAGCGCATGTATTCGTTGAAAGCGCCTTTACGAACGAACGTAAGCAAAGCAGGACGCAGGACATTTCCCTGAATCAAATCGCGGTAATAAATGTTACGTCGTTGCATGGATGCATCGAGCATGCTTGCCATCCGCGTGCGCACATCGGCACCTATCTCGAGGTCTGTTTCAATGAGCCATTCGTGATAAGGTAAGCCTGAAGAAGGAGCTACCATAGGAGCTACATGAAATTCATTGACTTGAATACCCAACTCAGCACATACTTCAATCATCGCTCCTTCTACTTCTTCCGCTATTACGTGTTCGCCGAACGCACTGGTGAAATGCTTGATGCGACCGGTCACCTTGATGCGCGGCGGATCGAGTGAGGTGAACTTCACCGTGTCGCCAATGCTGTAACTCCACAGTCCTGCGTTGTTGGTAAGCACCAGGGCGTAATTAACTCCCACCTTCACATCGCGCAGCGAGATTCGCGCAGGACGTTCGTTGAAATATTCATCCGCCGGAATAAACTCAAAGAAAATCCCGCTGTTCACATTTAGCAATAAACCATCGGCTTGCTGTGAATCTTGAAAGGCAAGAAAGCCTTCACTCGCCGGATACAACTCGATAATGGGAATGCGCTTTCCGATGAGGGCTTCGAACTTGGCTAGATATGGTTCAAAGTTTACTCCGCCATACACGAACAAATCGAAATCAGGAAATACCTCTTGAATCGTTTGCTTTCCCGACTTCTTCAGCAGCACTTCGAAATACATTTGGACCCAATTGGGTATGCCGCTTATTAGCGTCATGCGCTCACGCAGTGTTTCGTCGGCAATGCGATTCACCTTCTCCTCCCAATCATCAATGCAATTGGTTTCATAGGAAGGCATGCGGTTTTTTTGTAAGTAGGCAGGAACGTGATTAGCTACGATTCCAGATAAGCGCCCATATGGAATTCCGCTTGGAAGCACATCCAGCTTCGGACTTCCTTGCAAAAAAATCATTTTGCCTGATGTAAATGCCGATTGTCCGGTTTCAGCAATATAACTGAGCAGTGCATTGCGAGCAGTGCCAATGTGGTTGGGCATCGAATCGTTGGTAAGTGGGATGTACTTGGTGCCACTTGTCGTGCCGCTTGTTTTGCAGAAATATTTTGGTTTGCCCGGCCACAACACATCGCGCTCACCAGCTTTGGCGCGCTCGATGTAAGGCATCAGTGTTTCATATTCAACAACAGGCAACGCTTCTTTCCATTCCGCGTAATTGCGGACATCTCTCATCCTATGGTCGTTGCCAAAGGATGTTTTAACTCCTGCACTCAGCAGCGTGCGCATTACCTCATCCTGGCATTCAACTGCGCACAATGCATCCCTGCGAATGTTCTTGTAAACAAGGCGCGCATAGAGCTTGGCGGCAATTGACTGTGCTGACATAAACGAGTATTATCGGCGAAACAAGGTTGCCTGATAGTATGCATCGCCTGCCTGCAACATCACCTGGTAGAGTCCTGAAGGAAGATCACGTACTGAGGGCTTGTATTGCAGCTGCGAAGAAGAGTTGAATACATCCGTGCGAACCAATTGTCCGGTTGCATTAAACCATTTTGCTTCGACGTTTTCTTTCAGTGTGGCAGGCAGCTCTATCAATACCTCCTCGCTTGCAGGATTTGGATAAACGTGCAAGGATGCTATTGGATTTGTTTGCTCATGAACGCTGTTGTAAGGACCAAAGTTCATGCGCACCATGGGCAACATATCGAGGTAATACCACTCATTGGGGAAATAGCGCACGAGGGCGGTTCCTTCATCAGCCACGCCCGACATAGCACACACAAAATTGTCGACTCCATTGTAGCTCGCTACTGAAACGTAGTACGCTTCGCCTGCATACAATTGAATGGGCGTATCGAAAACAAGGTTGGTCAAAATTTGGTCGCCATAACCATTGAGCATTGAAGCACTCAAATCGATGGGCTGTGTGGTGCCCAATAAATCGGCTTCTACTCCTGAGGAAATATCAAAACGATAGATTCTTCCTTCGATTTGAGCAGGAGTTGATGAGCCCACACCCACGCCAACCGTAATGGAATGGCACGTTAAATCTTCTGCAGTAATATGAAATACGTTTCCCAGTTCATATTCAATATCCGATTGCTCGGGTGTTCCCAAGTAAACAGCACTGGCAAATATTCTATCGCGCGCATATTGAACATCGTTGATGTAGAAAAAGGTAGTGTCCGCATTATTGGTTGCATCTTCATCGGTTTCGAGTTGGTCAACTTGAAATGCAAGTTTATACTCGCCATTCACGGGAGACATCTGATAATTACCCGCGCGCAACTCGAGCGATTCGCCGGGATTAATAAAGAAGCCCTCAATTCCAGATGCCTGATGCACCAAGGTGCCGGAAGGGTGAGCAAACACGTCAACGTTCAATCTGCAATCCGTCTGGTAGGCCCCTCCCAAATTGGTGGCCATGGCAGAAAATTTCAAATCGGGCGGCATCGAAGTAGGATACTTGGAATATTGCATAAACTCGTACCCTGTAGGATGCGATGGATCATACAAATCGAAGTCGCCATAATTGTATCCGGTGATAGCCAAATCGCTGCT
>JAURKF010000341.1 GCA_030831885.1 Flavobacteriales bacterium | reverse complement strand
TCGAAAGTCGACTCGCGTGATCTTTGGAAGCATGCGTCTTATCGCGACTATGGAATTTTAGCGGAACCATATTTTGATGTCGATTATAATAAAGTGTTTTACCTCACAGATACGGGCCGCAGATGGGATGGCGAAAAATTCAGCGTGAGGGATAAGGTTACATCGAATTACAATCTTCGGTTCAGCGCTACTGCTGAAATAATCACTGCCTGCAAGAACAATGATTTGCCTGATCAAGTGATGTTCACTTTTCATCCGCAACGCTGGACGGATAGCAAAATGCTATGGATTTCCGAGTACGTAAGTCAACGAACGAAGAATATCGTAAAGAAGGCATTTTTTATGCGGAGGAAATAAGCAGAAGTAGTTGTCGGATTTTTCCCGATGACACACCCAAACAGATTAGTTCCCAATATCGTTCTTCGGTACTTCAATTACAAGGTCAGAGATTCCACTTTTGAGATAATCACTTCTAGTTTATATAACTGAAATTTGAAGTGATTTTTTGATGAAAGTCCGAGTTGCAATAAATGCTATGATGCCATTTATGCTGTACGCAAGGCATGCGCCATACAACTTCATGAAATGGGAACAAACTAGAGTACAAGTAGCTGATAGCAGGATGATGAGCAAGGTGCGGAAAATATTTTCATTCAATTTGCCGGTCATAATGAGCATAGAGCCTGACCATGAAATAAGTGCATAAACATAAGCACCACAAGCAGCCAGTAGGAAGAGCCAAAGTGTGCTGTTGAATTCTTGTTTTATGTATATGGTTATGATAGGATACATTACAACCAGTGCAAGCAGTTGAAATGTCACTACTGCACTATTAAGTTTACGTATCGAGAGCATTCGTTTTTTTAGCTCTTCCATCTGGCCGGAAACCCACGATTTGGAAATGATTGGGCTGAAGTTCTGCATCATGATTCCCGGAAAAATATGAAGCGTCTTCACGAAATAAACAATGAAGCTATACACGCCTGTTTCCGCATTCGTGAGGAAGTAGCCAATAAGAATGACATCCATTGAACTATTAAGCACAGAGATGAGCTCGGCTATGTAAGTCTTCATGCCGAATTTTAAATTGTCCGCAACAACAGACTGGCGCACTCGCGTGAACAACCTATTCCACATCAGAATTAGGTTGACTAGAAAAACGGTGAGTTCAGCAGTGATAAAGCACCAAAGGGTGAATTGAGCGCTCTTTTGGGTCAACACTGCAAAAGTTACATAGGCGACGATAATTACCCATCGCAGAATGCGTTGAATTGCAAATCGCTTTTGCATGCGCATTCCTGTAAAATAGGCTCCGAAGTTCTTATTCAGATTAAAGAAGGGTAGGGCTAGCATGGGGATGTATACAACGCGTGCAAGTTCATCAGAGCTAAACACATGCGGACACTTCAGAGCAATCATAACTACGAGGGCACTGAGTGTACTGGATGCTAAAAAGGTGATGGCAAGATTGGTGTTTAAAATCTCCTGCAGCTCCGCGGAAGATCGCTGACCTTCTGACACTTTTTTTGTAATGGTGTTATTCAATCCTAGCGCGAAAAATGTGGACAGAATGGTGTAAAATGCCAATGCCTGGTTGAAAACGCCCAATGCATCCGCCCCTTGCGATTTACCTATCAGGAAATTAATGCCGAAACCGGAAATCATGAGAACGGCTTGCGCTGCAACCAACCATATGGTGTCGCGCGAAAAACGTGATTGCAGAAGTTGTCCGATTCGTTCTCTCATAGTTCCTTGCCTCCAATTCAAAAGTCAGGTTGATTGGATGACGAGATCCATGGGGTGCCTGTTCCTGAAAGGGGAAAACTTCGACAAAGATAGCCATGGGTATGCCTTGAAAGCTTCAATGCGCATTTCATTTGAACTAATTCGGGTTGATTAAGGACGTATATATTTGTCGTGATAGACAGCATGAGGCCGCGATTGTATATTTTTCTTTTAATGCTCATGTGCAGCGCAGCAAATTGCGCGGCGCAGGTCTGTATCCAGCTTTCTGATGCATTAACTCAGGATGTGGTGCCATTTGCAGTATTAAATATTGATAATCAATTTACAGGTGTTACAGATTCCACAGGGGTGTTGTGCGCACCGCTTGCACCGGGCAGTTATTCCGTTTTATGCGATATGATAGGGTATGAACGATTCAATGCAAGGCTTGATCTGGCCTTAAATAAGGTAGTTGTTGTAAGGTTGACTCCCTCGGAAAACGTACTCAATCTGATGGTAGTGAGCGGCACGAAATACATTAAGCCGATTGAGAAGTTAACGGTGAGCATGGAGGTTATCAAGGCCGCCGATTTAACCCGCAAGATCACACCCAATTTGAGTGATGCTGTTGAGCGCTTGCCGGGCATTACCATACTCGACGGACAAGCGTCGATACGCGGCGGCAGCAGCTATGCATATGGTGCCGGAAGCCGGGTGCTGCTTGTGGTCGACGATATGCCATTGATGACCTCTGATCGCAATGACATAAAATGGAACTTCGTACCGCTTGAGTTGGTCGATCAGGTTGAAGTCACCAAAGGAGCTGCTTCCGTGAGCTATGGAGCATCGGCCCTCAATGGAATTATTCAAGTGCGCACACTTTATCCCGAGGGTAAGACACGCACGAAAGCTTCGACTTTTCATATGGTTTACGCACAACCAGCGGGCACTGCCGATGCCTGGTGGGGGAAAAACACGCCTTTTCAAAGCAGCGTTACTGCATCGCATGCCTTCACGACTCCTTCAGGTACCGACATTGTGCTCGGTGCAAACGCACTTGAAATGCGCGGGTTCCTCAATGGTGAAAGTGAACGACGAGGGCGTGTCAGTTTTAAAACTCGCAAGTTTTTCAACGATGGCAAACTATCGGCAGGTATCGATGGCAATGTGCTTTACAAGCGACAAGGCATTTTCCTTTTCTGGGCTAACGACACCACGGGTGCATACCAGCCGTTTAGCGCCAATTCGAATGCGCAAACCACGGATTTGTGGACATCCATTGACCCTTGGGTGAAGTGGACCGATCGATTTGATAACCGTCATTCGGCAAAGGTTCGGTACTACATGACTTCACAACCTCAAAACGTCAACGGTGAGCCCATAGCGCATAATATCACTGCAGATTACCAGCTTAAAAGGGAACTGCCTTTTGATATAGCATTGAGTTCAGGAATCTCAGCCTCGCAAACAGTTTTCTTGGATGCGAATGTTGGAGGCCGACACCGTGGAAACCTTGCCGGTGGTTTTTTGCAGTTGCAGCGCTCTTGGAAAAATTTCGAGTTGCAAGCGGGTTGGCGATACGAGTATTTCAGAATCGATACCGTCGTTACGCCTGCCAAACCGGTGCAGTCGTATGGGTTGAATTACAGCATCACGAGAAAGACAACGCTGCGCGCTTCATATGGCGAAGGATTCCGTTTTCCGTCCGGAATCGAGCGTTTTTTGAAATATAATATTGATCTGCTACACGTTTATCCAAATCCTGAATTACTACCGGAACGCGGCTGGAATTACGAGGTTGGAGTGAAGCGAAAGTTCGTTACAGATCAATGGCAGGCCTATGCGGACCTCGCACTATTCTACACACGCTATAAAAACATGACCGAGTTCACCTTCGGTCAATGGGGGGCCGCTACAGATCCTATCGCGGGGCTGGGCTTTCGAAGTGTGAATGTGACGAATGCCCGTGTTGCAGGAGCCGAGGTAACTTTCAATGCGGATGGTAAAATGGGTAAATACAAGCTTTATATCGCTTCAGGTTATACCTATGCTTGTCCAAT
>JAURKF010000340.1 GCA_030831885.1 Flavobacteriales bacterium | reverse complement strand
GCTCGACTATCTTCAGAAGACTGACATCGCCCGCTATCGTGCTATTGTTAAAGAGCTTGATCTCCGCAAATAATACTGCGCAAACTGCGCAAGCGAAAGGGCAATTGAACACAATTGCCTTTTCGTGTTTTTTTTAACAGACGTTTTTATCCGAAAAAAGAAGCAATGAACTACGAATTGGTAACCCAAACCATAGACTTGGGAGATGGTCGTCCGGTGACGATTGAAACCGGCAAACTTGCCAAACAGGCCAATGGCTCTGTGGTGGTAAGACAAGGAGATACAATGCTGTTGGCTGCGGTAGTTGCCAGCACGCAAGCGAAAGAAGGAGTGGACTTTCTTCCGCTCACAGTAGAATACCGAGAAAAGTATGCAGCCGCCGGTCGTTTTCCCGGTGGATATTTCAAGCGCGAGGCTCGTCCATACGATGACGAAATTCTTGTTGCACGCCTCATCGACCGCGCATTGCGTCCGATGTTCCCTGATGATTTTCATGCCGAAGTTCAGGTGGTTGTCAACCTGATTTCTGCCGATAAAGAAAATATGGCCGACAGCTTGGCTGGTCTTGCGGCTTCGGCTGCACTGGCCGTTTCAGATATTCCCTTCAACGGCCCCATTTCTGAAGTGCGCGTGGCCCGTGTAAATGGTCAAATCGTTGTGAACCCAACATGGGCTCAACTTGAAATGGCCGACCTTGAATTGATGGTTGCCGGCAGCCTCGACAGCATTGTGATGGTAGAAGGAGAGATGAAAGAGGTTTCTGAAGCAGAAATGATTCAGGCACTGGAGATAGCGCACGAAGCTATTAAGGCCCAATGCCGCGCTCAGCAGGATATGGCTTCAAAGGTTGCCAAAGCAAATCCCAAGCGTACCTACGACCACGAGCCAAAGGACGCAGAATTGAAGAAGCGTATTTGGGATGAGTGCTACGAGAAGTATTACACAACCGCCAAAACACCTTCGGACAAGACCACACGCTCTGACGCTTTTCACGCTATTCAAGAAGCATTTGAGGCTCAATTAGCAGATGATTTTAAAGAGGCTAATCGCTTCTTGATCAATAAATATCACCACGATTGCCTGAAGGATGCTATGAGGAATATGATCCTCAACGAAGGCCTCCGTTTGGACGGTCGCAGCACCACCCAAATCCGCCCTATTTGGAGTGAGATTGGCTACTTGCCGGGTGCACACGGCTCAAGTGTGTTTACTCGAGGTGAAACCCAATCGCTTACAACACTTACATTGGGAACAAAGCTGGATCAGCAAACTATCGATAGCGCGGTGATGCCTCGTGAAGATCGTTTCTTGTTGCATTACAACTTCCCACCATACAGCACCGGTGAAGCTCGCCCTATTCGTGCCACCAGCCGACGTGAAATTGGTCACGGAAATTTGGCATTGCGAGCATTGAAGCCGGTAATTCCTCCCCAAAGCGAGTGTCCTTATGCCATTCGTATCGTATCGGACATCCTTGAGTCGAACGGTTCGTCTTCCATGGCGACTGTTTGCGCTGGAACGCTAGCATTGATGGATGGCGGTGTGCAGATTTCAGCACCCGTTTCCGGTATTGCCATGGGATTAATCACGAACGAAGACAATTCAAAATATCAGATTCTCTCTGATATTTTGGGAGACGAAGATCACTTGGGTGATATGGACTTCAAGGTTACCGGTACATCCAAGGGAATTACTGCTTGCCAGATGGACATCAAGATAAAAGGTCTGAGTATGGACATGGTGAAGAATGCTCTTGAGCAGGCTCGCCAAGGTCGTTTGCATATTTTGGGCGAGATGATGAAAACCATCGACAAGCCTGCTGAAGATTACAAGCCACATGCACCACGTATTGTTAGTTTGGAAATTCCGAGCGACACTATTGGTGCTGTGATAGGCCCCGGCGGTAAGATTATTCAGGAGATTCAGAAAACTACCAGCACGGTTATCACTATTACCGAAGTGGACAACAAGGGTATTGTAGAAATCGCGTCGGCCAATAAGGATAACCTGGATGCAGCTCTGAAGCGTGTGCGCAGCATTGTATTCCCTCCGCAGATTGAAGTGGGTGAGGTGTATGATGGCGTTGTGAAGAATATCCAGGCATTTGGTGCATTTGTCGAGATACTTCCGAAACAAGATGCCTTGTTGCACGTATCAGAAATCGACTGGCATCGCATTGAAGATGTGCGCGATGTGTTAAAGGAAGGCGATAAAGTGAAGGTTAAGGTGATTGGTAAAGACCCGAAAAATGGCAAGTATAAGTTGTCGCGTAAGGTGTTGCTGCCAAAGCCCGAGGCACAGGAGAACTAAAATGCATTGAATAGGTTTTTCCTTATCATTGCGCAGTTCAAAGTCATACAATTTTTGCTTAAACGGGGAGTTTCCCCAACAATTGAAAACAATAGATGAGGCAATTAAAAATCACCAAACAGGTAACGAACCGGGAAACCGCGTCGTTGGATAAGTATCTGCAAGAAATTGGTCGTGTAGACCTCATTACTGCGGAAGAGGAAGTTGAGTTGGCCAAGCGAATTAAGGCTGGCGATCAAGTCGCGTTGGAGAAACTTACGAAGGCCAACCTCCGATTTGTGGTATCTGTTTCCAAACAATATCAAAATCAAGGGTTGAGCTTGCCTGACTTAATTAATGAGGGGAACCTTGGTTTGATTAAGGCTGCTCAACGTTTCGATGAAACGCGTGGTTTCAAATTCATTTCCTATGCCGTATGGTGGATTCGTCAGTCGATTCTGCAGGCATTGGCAGAGCAGTCCCGTATTGTGCGACTGCCGCTCAACAAGATTGGATCAATCAATAAAATCAACAAGGCATTCGCCAAGTTGGAACAGGAGTTTGAGCGTCCGCCCACACCGGCTGAATTGGCAGAGGTGCTTGAAATGACGTTGGATGAGGTGAAGCAGTCAATGCGTAACAGTGGACGACACGTTTCCATGGATGCTCCTTTGAAAGATGGCGATGACAGCAGCAGTACGATGTATGATGTGTTGCAAACCAACGACACTCCTTCTCCCGATACTGATCTTCTGCACGAATCATTGCGCAAAGAGATTGAGCGCTCGTTACGCACGCTGACCAGTCGCGAGGCAGATGTTGTGCGTTTGTACTTCGGTCTGAACGGTGAACATCCGCTTACGTTGGAGGAAATTGGAGAGCGTTTCGATTTGACACGCGAACGTGTTCGTCAGATTAAAGAAAAGGCTATTCGCCGACTGAAGCACACCAGCCGCAGCAAAATTTTGAAGTCCTACTTGGGATAATCTGATTATAAAAGACCAAAGGCAGTTTGTTCATTGCCGATGGGTTAAACATAACAAAAGCCCCGAATTCGGGGC
Source organism: Flavobacteriales bacterium (assembly GCA_030831885.1). Next base: position 4,990 of record JAURKF010000340.1, on the reverse strand, counting down.
TTTTGTGTTGGAATGAACGGGTTTTGCGTACAAAAGTTTACTGCATTTTCAATTTGTCGCGTAAACGGTGTTTTTATACTTCGTTAAGAATGGAATTTTATAGTTTTGTCCAATTGAATCATTAATTCCAACATATGAAAAAAGTAGCTTTTACATCCCTTGCAATATCTTGCTCCTTCATGGTTATCGGCGCATTATTTAAGATTCAGCATTGGCCTGGTGCAAGCATTTTACTTGTAATTGGATGCTCCTTATTTGCACTGGTCACTTTACCATGCATGACAAAATTGCTCTACGATAAACTTTGAAATTGATTTAAGAGACTCTTAAGGTGTTCGAAAAGTTTACGATAATAATTTATGTCTTCTGCTTTTCGCGCTTGGCTGCCGGAAATAAAATATTATTCAGAATTAACCTGTACCCTGGTGAAGTAGGGTGAAGGTTCAAATCGGTGGGTGGATCGCCCACCAGGTGGCGATAATCTTCAGGATCATGACCGCCATAATAAGTCCACTGCCCTTGACCAAGCTCACCGTGTATATACTTCGCACATTTGACGCTCTTGGTTTCTCCCATGATAGTGACATTGCTGCGAATGAACTTGTCGCGAAATGAAGTGGTCTGTCCCATAAAGCCTTTGATAACCTGCGTATGGTTTTGGGTAAGTATAGTTGGTATTATATCCCATTTAGCAGAGAAGTCAAATAGGGTAAAGAAGTCATTGATTTCCGTAAGTTTTCCATGGTCTTCGGTACCATCGATATCAGAAAACTCATAGATGTTGGGATCTTTATCCAGACGGTAATCCTGAAATGCAAATCCTCCCTGATAGTTGAGTTTACTTTGAGCCGAGGGGTCGCTTGGGTCTCCATCGAATACGCTTTCTACAATGTCCACATTTTCTGCGGCAAGTGCTATATCGAACGAATCGGTGCCGCTGCACATAGTGAACAAAAATCCACCGCCTGTTACGAAGTTGCGGATGTTTACTGCCACCTGTCGCTTCATTTCTGATACTTTCGAATAACCAAGCGATGATGCAAGGGCTTCCTGTGAGCGCACCTCTTCCTGATACCAAGCAGCGCTTTTGAAACTACGATAAAACTTACCATATTGTCCTGTGAAATCTTCATGATGCAAATGCAGCCAGTCGTATTTAGGCAGTTCGTTGCGAATAATTTCAGGGTCGTAAATAATGGTGTAGGGAATCTCTGCGTAAGTAAGCACGAGAGTTACGGCATCATCCCAAGGTAATTTTCCCGGGGGAGAATAGACTGCAATTTTCGGAGCTACCTCCAGCTTCACCCGTTCCATGTTCACTTCAGGGTCTGCTATTTCAGCGTAAATCTGACTTGCCTGCACATCGGCAATGACCTGGTAACTTACCCCACGAATGTTGCATTCCTTGGAGATATCCGGATAATTGTCGACGAGAAAACTGCCTCCTCGGTAATTGAGCAGCCATTCCATGGGGATTTTATTTTGAAGAATCCAATAAGCAATGCCATACGCCTTAATATGGTTAGATTGTGACTCATCCATTTGAATGAGAATTTTCGATGCTTGCATTGATTGCATCATCATAAGCGCACACAAGAATGCCAACAATCTCTTCATGGGATATTTCTGAAAACGAACGAAGCAAAAGTAGGCGACACTTTGCGAATTGTTCTTGAGCCGTGAGCTACTTAATAAAAGTTATGAAATGCAGGAGGCCGGTTCGGAAATCGCAGACTGTTGTCATTTAACAATTCCGATTAGATTTGCGAAAATCATTCAAACGCATGTCCAACCAACTTCTCAAAGGAAAGAAAGGCATCATCAGTGGTGCTTTAAACAATATGTCCATAGCCTGGAAGGTGGCCGAAAAGGCTTACGAACAAGGCGCGGAAATCGTCCTCACTAATGCACCCATAGCAATGCGTATGGGAGAGATTAATGAACTTTCTGCCAAGATTGGTAACGCACCAATTATCGCTGCAGATGCTACGAACTTGGAGGATCTCGATAACCTGTTTACCAAGAGCATGGAGCACTTCGGGGGCAAGGTCGATTTCGTTCTGCACAGCATTGGAATGAGCCCCAACGTGCGCAAGGGAAAACACTACACGGAAGTGAACTACGAGTGGTACAAGCAAACGCTGGATGTGAGTGCAACCAGCTTGCATAAAATGCTCGCAACCGCTTGGAAAAAAGATGCTATCAACGATTGGGGATCTGTTGTTGCATTAACGTATATCGCTGCACAGCGCATATTCCCGGACTACAACGATATGGCCGATGCCAAGAGCTTGCTCGAAAGCATAGCGCGCAGTTTTGGATATCACTATGGCACAGCCAAGAAAGTACGTATCAATACCATTTCGCAATCACCTACGGTAACCACCGCCGGCAGCGGTGTCAAGGGTTTCGATGGTTTCATAAACTATTCGGAAGCCATGTCGCCACTGGGTAATGCGGATGCTAATGCCTGTGCCGATTATTGCGTAGCGATGTTTAGTGATCTTACTCGGTATGTAACCATGCAGAACCTCTTCCACGATGGTGGTTTCAGCATTACAGGCGTTACGCAAGAAGTGGTGGAGAAGTTTGCGACGAAGGAATGAATTAGTGAAGCAGTGAATTAGTGAAGTGGTGAAATGGTGAAATGGTGAAATGGTGAAATGGATGCGACGAGCTGCTGCGCGTCCAAACTGTGATAACGAAAATATAAGAACCATCGGCTGATGCCGGTGGTTTTTTTAGATATCAATGGGAAAAGACAAACTCAAAAAATGGGCGGAGAACAAAACCTTTCCGCATGTATACGAGCCCGAGTTGCTACCAATCATTAAGCAGGGCGGCACCTTTATGAAAGGAGAGTGGCATGAGAAGGCCTTCAGTAATAGAAATCCGTTGGTTGTAGAGCTTGGGTGTGGTAAGGGCGAGTACACGGTTGGTCTTGCGCGGATTCATCCCGATAAGAACTTTTTAGGCGTGGATGTGAAAGGACATCGTTTTCACAAAGGGGCAAAAGATTCATTGCAGGAAGGATTGAAAAATGTTGCTTTTCTCAGAACTCGAGTAGAATTCATCGAGTCTTTTTTTGCCAAGGACGAAGTGGACGAAATCTGGCTGACCTTCAGCGATCCGCAACCTCAAGATAAAGTTGGAGTTAGGCGTATTACTTCGAAGTATTACGCAGAGAAATACAGGTCATTCTTGAAGATGGGCGGCTTGATTCACATTAAACACGACAATCCGCAGGTATATGAAATGGCGCTTGCCGAGTTCGGAAGTGATTCACGCTACGTTATTGAAACTCATTCATTCGATATTTACGGAGATTACATGAAAACTCTCGAGCCTTATTGGCAGGAGGTATTAAACTTCCGTACATACTATGAGCAGATGTGGCTGGATGAAGGCCGCAAAACGAAGTATGTACGCATTCGCTTGGTTTCATGAAGAATAGTAATTTCTTTGAAGATGTGTACGATGTTGTTCGGCTTATACAATCGGGTCGAGTCACTACGTACGGTGCGATTGCAAAATACCTTGGTGCTGCTCGTAGCTCACGAATGGTCGGTTGGGCTATGAATGCGTCGCATACGCTCGTGGATGTTCCTGCGCACCGGGTAGTGAATCGACAAGGTATGCTCACGGGCAAAAACATGTTCGCTTATCCTATGCAAATGCAAGAGTTGCTCGAAGCAGAGGGAGTTTACGTTCACGGTGATAGGGTAGTGGATTTCAAGAGCCGGTTTTGGGATCCTTCGGCACTTCAATGAGTTGCTGTTCGATGGGCAGAGCCCCGAATTCCTTATATTAGTTCCATGCATTCCCATCGCAGACACTGGCGTTACTTTTTTCCGTTTCAATTGTTGTTGCTTCATCTTAAGAAGAATCATTTTCTGCTTGGACTCTGGGTTTTATTGTTTGCTGTAATTACCGGGAATGTAGGTCATCGAATTGGTATTCCCCAGCAGTTTCTGGTGCCCGAGTATATGGGGGCAACAGGCCCGGTTTCTTTTGCTATACTTGGCTTTGCGGTGGGTGGATTTATTAGCGGATATAACCTATATACCTACATGATGCATGGGTATCGATTCCCAATCATCGCCACACTGAGCAGGCCATTTCATAAATTCTGCATTAATAACTTTCTGCTTCCTGCCATTTTCATCGTTACCTATTTAGTCTGTAGCGCAAGATTCCAACTTCAGAGGGAGTGCATTGCACCGGCATATGTCGCAGTGAACCTTCTTGTTTTTCTTTTCTCCATTTCAGTATTCCAGTCATTGTCGTTTTTTTATTTTTTGCGAACCAACAAGGAGGCGACAGCTTTTAAGAAATTGGAAGACGATGAAACGCATGTTGTGTCAGAAACATCACCTGTTGATTCACCCATTCACAACAAGATTCAATGGCTTGGGAGCAAATTGATAGGTCATAAGTGGCGTGTAGATACTTATATGGTCTCTTTGCATCGCATCGCCTGGGCTCGCGATGGTCGGTATTACAAAAGAGAAATTCTTCAAAAGGTATTTGAGCAAAATCATTTAAACGCATCGCGGTTCGAATTACTGCTTCTAATTTCATTCTTGTTTCTGGGTGCTGTAGCATCCATCGAGTTTTTCATTTTACCTGCAGCAGCAAGTCTATTGCTCTTTCTAACGATGCTTACCATGGCTATCAGCGCTCTTCATTCGTGGCTGCGCGGCTGGACCTTCACACTGGTGATTCTCTTTATTGCAGCACTCAATGTTGCACACCCCAAACTGAGTTGGTTTCACAGTCCTACAAGAGCCTATGGGCTGAATTACTCGCCGCTGCCGGCAGCGTATTCTCCTCAAACCATTGTATATGATTCGTCAATTGTTCACGCAGACCTTGCGAATACCGAGTCAATTCTGTCAAGGCGCCTATTGCTCCATGATGACAGCAGTAACACAAAGCCCAAGCTCGTTATTCTCAATCATAGTGGGGGAGGAACTCGTTCTGCCTATTG
>JAURKF010000004.1 GCA_030831885.1 Flavobacteriales bacterium | reverse complement strand
TCTCTCTTGGAGAATCATTCTGGGAGGCTGGAAAAATTATTACTATCCGGGCACGCGCATCATTCACTACAAAGGCGAAAGCACGAAAAAGGGAAGCCTCAATTACGTCTTTGTGTTCTATAATGCGATGGCCATTTTCGCGCGCAAACATTTCTCCGAGAAGAACGCGAAAACATACAGCGCCATCATTAAAATGGCTATTTGGATGCGGGCATTCGTTGCCGTGTTGAGTCGTTTTTTCAAACGAATTCTGCTTCCTTCAATGGATGCGGCATTGCTTTTTTTATCCATGTGGGCTATAAAAAATTACTACGCGGTCGCTCAACAAAAGGTGTACGATTCGGCCATCGTCATTCCTGCTTTCGTTGCCTACATTTCTGTTTGGATGCTGGGTGTATGGATGAGTGGTGGGTATGACAAGCCTTTCAAGCCGTTGCGAACGCTGAAGCCTTTATTTATGGGGACGGCTTTCATACTGATCGCGTATTCATTACTCCCTGAGCATTTGCGTTTCTCTAGGGCGCTCATATTGCTGGCGATGGTTGATGCATGTCTTGTTTTTGTGTTGAATCGATCCATAGCGAATTTGATTTCATATCAATCTGCAGGCTGGGTGGAACCGAGCGCAAAAAACATTGTAATTATTGGCAAGGAAGACGAGGTTACACGCGTTCGTTTAATGATGGAGCAAATTCAGCGCATGACACTGCATGTTATTGGCATCGATCCTGCCGAGTCGAACCCTGCAGATAAGAGCTTGAATAACCTGGATGAAATTATTCGCATTCATCAAATTGATCAAATCATCTATTGCGCTCGAGACATGTCGTCGTCGCAAATCATTGCTTCGATGAGCAATGTGGAAGACAAGAAGATGGAGTTCAAAATTGTGCCTCCGGAGAGTCTGTACATCATTGGTTCGGGGAGCATTGAGGCCGCAGGTGATGGCTCCTTGATGGATGTAAACTCCGTTCAGCTGCGCTCCAATCGGAGAAAGAAAAGAATGCTCGACGTTGGACTCACGTTGTTTGCGTTATTCTTAATCCCAGCGCTAATATGGTTTCAGAAAAAGCCATTCGCATTATTTCGAAATGTTTTTCGTGTGCTTTTGGGTAAAGCCACCTGGATTGGCTTTGCGTCTGCCGGTGAAAATCAAAAACAGCTTCCCAAATTGCGTCCTTGCGTTATACCTGTTACGAATGAAGGCGATGTTGCGCACAGACATAAAATGGATGTCTTATATGCCAAGGACTATCGGTTGTCGAACGATCTAAAATTGTTCCTCTCCAACATTCGATGCCTTGGCTCATAATTTTTCTCTTGTTGAGCGGTGATAGTGTAAAGAATACACTATACTTGTTGTCAAAATACTTAACCAAAATGAAACGTATTCTGGTTGCTTTAACCATTGCGTGTATGCTCGCTTCCACTGCTACGACTCACGGTCAGGTTACTGTTAAAAAAACTGTACTGCAGGCCTTCTGGTGGGATTACTACAATAACAACTACCATGAGCGGTGGGCCAATTATCTGACGGAGCTTGCGCCTCGATTAAAGTCGATGGGTATCGATGCAATCTGGATTCCGCCTACTTCCAAAAACAGAAGTTCAGGCTATGTCGGTTATGCACCTTTTGATCACTACGATTTGGGTGATAAATGGCAAAAGGGAAACACACGGACGCGCTTGGGTACCAAGGATGAGTTGCTGCGAATGATTGCGGTAATGCATGCTAATGGTATTGAAGTGATTCAGGATGTGGTGCTCAATCACATTAACGATGCAGGAAGTTCATTTGGTAATGGCGGTCAAGATCCTTCTACTCTCTCTATGGTAACCGAAAGTGGTTACAAAAATTTCCGCTACGTTTCTTATACAACGCCCGCAAATGACGAGGGGCAAACCAATTACTGGAACCGCAGCGGCCGCTGGTCAAAAAACTACACCAACTTTTATCCGAACCAATACAACAACTGCACTACAGGCGATATCTGTAGTTCGTATTTCGGTCCCGATGTAAGTTATGAAAGTACCGCTTTTGGACAGAGTTCCAATGTGGTGGGGTTCAATCCAACTCAGAGTTCGAACTACATGCGCGATGGTGCACGGAATTGGATTATGTGGATGAAGAAGCAAACTGCGGTGGATGGTTTTCGCTGGGATGCGGTGAAGCATTTTCCAACGTTTGTGCAAGAAGATTTAAGCTACAATACGAAATACATTCTACCTGCTTGGTGTAAAGGTGGAGAGACTATGTTTAACGTAGGCGAATGGGTTGGAGGCAAAAACGATCTGGATAATTATGTGAATGCCATTGCAGCTCCAACAAGCGAAAAAATGATGGGAACATTCGACTTCGGCCTGCGTGCATTTGATCCGTCAGGTGGCTTGTATGGAATGGTATACGGAATGGGTAATTTCAACATGGCTTCATTGCCTGGCGCCCAACAAAACCAGCGCGTTCATTACTACGCAGGTTCCAATACCTATGTTCACCGCACGGTGCCTTTTGTAAATAATCACGATACATTCCGTCCGCAATTGAGCAGCACAGGCAACTACAACGGCTGGAATACAGGTTCGGAATTTTCGGGCCACATAGAGCCCAATGAACCGAGACTTTCCGCGGCCTACGCGATCATGATGGCGATGGATGGAAGTCCACAACTTTTCTTTGAAGATCTATTCGATATCGGTTACAATGGCAACCGTTGGACACACGATCCGAAGTCATCCACATCCTTGCCTGCGCGCTCTGATTTGGTGAATCTGCTGTGGTGTCATCAGGCACTCAACTTTAAGGCAGGAGCCTATCAGGTGCCATACGCCGATCAGGATTACCTCGTAATTGTGCGAGCAGGTAAAGCGGTAATCGGCGTAACAGATCATTGGACAAATTGGCAAAACCGCACGGTTTATACCGGCTTCCCTGCGGGTACGGTCCTTAAGGACTACTCCGGGGCTAATGGCACGGCGACGGTTACCGTAGATGCCAATGGCAATGCTGCTATCAATACGCCTCCTGTTAATCCTACATTGAACACTGCCGGTCGCAGAGGTTACAGCGTATGGGCACCTGTTGGCCAGGACGCGGTTGTGTATAATCCGCCCCGCAGCGTTCGCACCACGCAGGAATGGGAAATGGCCAACGACCTTGGTGACAGCCATGTGAACTCATTGGGTCAGGGAGGTGCAGTTCCTGCCAATTCTACCAACTTCCGCACTGTTGGGAAAATTTATGTTCAGAGCGGAAAGTTGGTTACATATATCGTTTACCCGGAGAATGCAACCAAAAGCTTATATGTTGGATTATACAATGCTGCGGGCACCTTACTGTCTTCCAAATCGGGCACAGGAACGCTTACTCAAAACTACACGCCAAACTTCACCGGGTGGATTACCATTCGTGTGAGAAACAATGTGAACACCAATCCGTCTCAACGTTGCTGGGTGAATGTGAGCTATGAACCGCCAGCTGTAATTACCAATGCCAATGCTGCTACCTCGAATGGTACATCGTCTTTTTGGACCGGAAACGGTGGCACTTCCGATTGGAATGATCCTTACAACTGGGACGAAGGAAAAGTTCCTGCTGATACTTCCATTGTTGTTGTTGAGGCAAACGCATTCCCTCAGCCCGCTATCGCAGGAGAAGCATCTGCAAACCATATTCAGCTTGATGAGGGTGCCCACTTGTTTGTGCACGGAAATCTCCAGGTTCAGTCCATTGACGGTATTGATCATGTTTCAGGAACGGGTACTGTAAATCAAGGAGGAGAAACGATTTCATTGGCAACCCCTGTGTTGGCGCAATTTGTAGTTTATCCAAATCCATTTGAAGAACGATTCGACATTGCGGTTAATGGCATTTTCGCGGCCGATACCCGATTGAATGCAGAGCTGATGACTGCCGATGGCCGCATCCTGCAGAGTTACAATGGCACACTGCCTGAACTCAATGCCCGTCTTAATGGCGATATGAGTGCGAAGCCGTCAGGGTTGTACTTGCTGCGCATCGTGGGTGGTGAATCGCAGGTATTGCGTTTGATAAAGCAATAGAATTAATGCTCCAAAGAGATTCAAAGAGCCGCAGAGAGTTCCATTTCTCTTCGGTTCTTTGGGTCTTTGCGTCTAAATAAAAAGACACTGAGTAAATACTAAACCGACTACATTTGCGCCCGATAATCAACGAATCCGTCTGTCAATGTCCCAGATAGAACTCTTGCTCCCCAAAATGGGCGAAAGCGTAGCCGAAGCTACCATCATCAAATGGGTGAAAAAGGAAGGTGACAAAGTCACTGCCGATGAGCCAATCATAGAAATCGCAACCGATAAAGTAGATAGTGAAGTGCCATCTCCTGAAGATGGTGTTCTACTAAAATGTTTGGTGAAAGAGGGGGATGTTGTTGCCGTTGGCCAACCTATTGCAGTCATTGGCGTAGGTGCAAATACCTCTGCTCCGACCCCTGCTGCTGCGCCTGTAGCGGCAGCTTCGACTCAACCTCAGACCGCGCCTGCAGCTCCTGTTGCTTCGCCTTCGGCATCGGTCGTCAGTGTATCAAGTACCGAAGACCGGTTCTATTCACCTTTGGTCAAGAGCATTGCAAAAGCTGAGGGAATCTCGCAATCTGAGCTCGATGGTATTGCAGGTTCCGGACAGGGTGGTCGTGTCACTAAAGGCGACATTCTCGGCTATATAGCTAACCGCGGATCAGCACCTGCTGCTGTGCCTGCTCCGGCAGTAAAGCAAGATACTTCTTCAGCCAACGATTTCAATCGTGGTAAAGAAGAACGCCCGGCACCTGCAAAACCAAAAGCAGCTATCAGCATCGGTGGCAACGACGAAATCATCG
>JAURKF010000339.1 GCA_030831885.1 Flavobacteriales bacterium | reverse complement strand
TTAGCTTTTTGTCGGGCCCACTCACATGAAGCACTAGCGAACCCTCTGTTTCGAATACATCCACAATGGCTTCTGATTCGATTTGAAAGAAAATGGATTCATCCGATTCTTTGAGTGCATCTGAATTGTATCGGTGCAAGCGCTGGTGTAAAACCAATTCATGATCAAGGCGATCACGGGTATTGATAAGCTCCTGCTCTATAGCAGAAAACCGCGTAACTCTTAATTGGAGTTCGCGGTACTGCTTCAGCAGGTCATCATAGTCCGGCTGTTTATTGATATTTGAATCGGAAATACTCACCTATAAATTACATACAGGGCAGTTGTATAGTTATGATATATGTTCTTTCCGCCCAATCGAGCGAATTCACCAAAACCATACATGCCCAACCAGGGCGGACAGCTGCCATCTTGATAAAATGGATACTGCATTTTACTCACTAATTCATCTTTTATGATGCGGTTGAAAAGGAATCGGCCACGTGCCAAGCAGTCGGCATGAAACACCGCTACAACCTTTTTTCCTTTATTCCGCTCGTTCATTTCCTTTACCAATCGGTCCATTTCAGTAAAAATCAACTCCTCATCGCGTGTTGTAAGCCACAACGAAGCGCCCTCTGAAATGGTCGTCGCATAATACATATCATTGCCATCATGCTTCGTTACTACTCGAAGTAAGTGCTCATTGCCATATTCTTTTGCAGTCTCAGCGCTTAATTTCTCTCCAAGCGCACCGATAGGAATAGTATCACCGCATGTTGCATCGGCAGTAAGACCAAGCCTGCGCGTATACTCTTCCCACGCAGGTTTTCCATTGAATTCCTTAATGATGTGGCCATCAGCTTTTGTTACCACCAACGGTTCACCAATTGCAACGAAGCCATGCGTAGCTTGTGTATCTACTGTTAGCGAATTGTCCGCAAAGCCAACAGCATAAGCGCCATGCTCCGTCACTATTTGATCGACTGCCTGAAAGCTTATAACGCCCTTCATGTTGTCGGAGGAAGTTGCTCCGAAAATTGTCACATGCTCTCCGAGAATCTCTTCAAAGGCCTTGATGCAGAGGTCGTTTGCTATATCAATTCCGGCTCCTAGAAAATAAACCATATTTATTGAAGGCTGCTGAGCTTTGAGCGATTTGGCGAGTTCAAGGCACTTCTCGTAGGAGTTCTTTCCTGTTAATCCATCAATATTGGCCACTGCAAACTCCTTTCCTTTAACAGCCATTAAAGCCATGTCTTTCATTGATTCACTAACGCCCTCTCTTCCCACAACACCGCAACACGATGCGGCAACAATACGGGCATGAGGAGCCATTTCGTGGGCTTGATTTACCATTTCTTGAAAATCATGGCCAATAGATGCGTGAAGTACAATAAGGTCAGCATCATGGTATTCATTTCCCATGGCAATTTCCATACATTCCATAACAGCACGACGGGTATTAACAATGCGTCCGCTCGCAGAATAAAATTGAAGCATAAGTAAGTGGTGTTTTAGGGTTATCCGGCAAATGAAGATTTAAGTATTGAATTTAGAACTGATGAGGGTTAGTTTTTTAGAAAACGAAACTGATATTTGTCAGCCGACATGGCTTTCAATTTCTTCTTTATCATAATCTGATGATGGATGACACGCGTACTATTGCGTGGAAAATTTCAACCTATGAAAAAGTTTCTTTTTGTAATACTCGTGCTAAGCATTGCAGTTTTTTTCTATTTCTTGTCTAAGGGTGCTTTCTCGCACGTAACGGTTCATGAGGAGGAAATGCCCGGTTATTCTATCATGGCGCTAACCCATAGCGGCCCGTATGAAAAGATAGGGGGTTCATTTGAGCGCATCCAAAAAATTGCAGATCAACAGGGTGTTCCCGTGAAAATGATTGGAGTTTATTTCGATAATCCGGATTTGGTTCCGGCCGATTCACTGCGCTCGCTGGCGGGAATACGAGTTAACCCGGCAGATAGCCTGAAAATGGCATCCATAGAGGGTGTTGCGCCACATGTAATTCCTCCGGGAAGGGCTGCAGTAGTTACGTTTGAAACAGATGGAATGGTTTCCATGATATTGGGGGCAATCAAATCATATCCTGCGCTATCGGAATACATGGCCGCTTCAGGCAAGGCCGCTTCCATAACATATGTGTATGAAGTGTATGAAGAGGGGGCTACGAAGTATGTGATGCAGTATGAGTAGTGAAGCGATAATTGTCGGTTTGCCTGCTACTTTCCGATGCAAAACTTCGAAAAGATGGAATGCAGCAAGTCATCCGCATTCACCTGGCCTGTGATCTCTGAAAGGTGATAAATCGTCTTGCGGATATCAATAGCGAGCAGGTCGCCGGTTAAGCCATCGTCGAGGCCTTGAAGGATGTCTTGCAGCGAGATGGCTGCGCGTTCGAGTGCCGCGTGGTGACGGGCATTGGTTACGATTGTTTCTCCGCTGTGTACTTGCCCCAAGTCAATCGTGTTGCGCAATGCCTCTTGCAGCGCTGCGATATGAGTGCCTTGTTTGGCCGAAATCTGAATGAGGTTTTTTTCCTTTGCGAAATGTCGATTGAAGATATCTGCGTCGAAGTGCGGGTCATCGACTTTATTAGCGAGGATAATCACATGTTTGTCACTACCGGCTTCGCTTAGAATATAATCTTTGAAATGCTGAAACGCCTCTAGATGCGTGGTGGTCGCATCGAAGATGAGAAGTATAATAGATGCACTTCTTGCTTTTTCAATTGCTCGACCAATACCAATGCTTTCAATTGTATCGCGCGTGTCGCGTATGCCTGCAGTGTCGATAAAGTTGAATCGTACACCCTCAATGGTGATATGCTCCTCAATGGTGTCGCGCGTGGTACCCGCTATGTCGGAAACAATGGCTCTTTCTTCATTTAGTAATGCATTAAGTAAAGTGCTCTTGCCGGCGTTGGGTGCTCCAAGAATGGCAACAGGAACGCCGTTCTTCAAGGCATTGCCGAGCTTGAAGGACTTACGCAAATGGTCCACAACGTTTACTATTTCAATAAGCAATACACGAAACTGTTCGCGGTTGGCAAACTCAACATCTTCTTCTGCAAAGTCGAGCTCGAGCTCCACCAGTGAGGCAAAGTGAATGAGTTTCTCGCGCAATCCATTAATCTCCTTCGAAAAGCCACCGCGCATTTGATGCACGGCTTGCCGATGCGCTGCCGCACTTTCCGATGCTATGAGATCACCAATGGCCTCTGCTTGCGAAAGGTCCATCTTGCCGTTCATGAAAGCACGCATGGTAAACTCGCCGCCACGAGCAGGCTGCGCGCCTTCGCGTGCCAGGAGCTCCAGGATGCGGCGTTGTATAAAAATGGAACCATGGCAGGCAATCTCCACGGTGTCTTCGCCTGTAAAAGAACGCGGTGCGCGAAATACAGTGATAAGTACGTCATCAACGCGCTCATCACCATCCATAACCCATCCATGCACGGCCTTGTGCGAAGGAGCATTGCTCAACTCTTTGCTGAAAACGCTCTGTGCAATCCGAACTGAATCGGGCCCGGTTATGCGAACCAAGGCAATCGCCCCGATGCCTGGAGGCGAGGACAGCGCGCAAATGGTGTCGGTAGTGTGCATGCGGCGAAGATAAGGAGGAGGGGGGAAGTGCGAGGTGCGAGGGTGATAGGGCAAAGGGGATAGGGGAGTTCGTTAACATTGGGGTAAGCACGCACTGCAGTGCGGACACCACTTAGCCTTATCCATCGCGGCACTCAATGCTGCCTGAGCGAAGTCGAAGGCAGCGCCTACGTCAACACCTGTATCCGATGAACTCCTGTCGGGCGCGGTTGCAGAATAATATCGCGAAGCGTTGCGTAATCTTCTTTACTTTCTACGAAGTCGATTCCTTTGGTATGAATCATCAATACACGCAGATGCTCGTGCTGTCTAATATACTCGAGGTACTGATGCTGAATATTGCCCAGGTATTCATCGCTGATGCTCTGCTCGTAGGCACGCCCACGTTTGCGAATATTATATTGTAAATCTTCTACGTCGAGATAAAGGTACACCATGAGGTCGGGCTTGGGGCATGATGCTTCTACGATTTCATACATCTTCAAGAACAAATCATACTCATCCTTGTTGAGGTTGTTCTTAGCGAAAATCTGGCACTTACTAATGAAATAATCTGAAATAACATTTGGTGCAAACAAGTCGGTCGTGTTGAGTTCGCGCTTCAGTTGAGAAAAACGTTCTGACAGAAAGCTCAATTCGACGGGAAATGCATATCGCTCCGGGTTTTCATAAAACTTTGGCAAAAATGTGTTCTCTGCAAACTCTTCAAGGATAAGCTTGGCTCCTAATTCTTCGGCAAGTAGCTTTGATAGGCTTGTTTTGCCCGCGCCAATGTTGCCCTCTATGGATATGTACTTATAGGGATTCAACGTGGCGTAACCTGTCCTTTATCGGTGCACGAATCTAATAGTTCTCGCATCGTCTTCTTAGCTTCGGGGTGGGTAAAATCGGGAGCAATTTCAGTAATGGGCTCGAGTACGAATCGACGTTCGTGCATGCGTGGATGCGGCACACGTAGCGAGTCCGTCTCGATTATCTCCTGGTCGATGAAAAGCACGTCGATGTCCATTTCGCGGGAAACGTATCCTTCTTTGCTGCGCTGCCGACCGAAGAATTCTTCCAGCTCAGAAATCTCCAACAGAAGATCATCATTAGAAAGTTCACATTGTATTTGAACTACCTGATTGAGGAAATGAGGGACGTCTTTCATGCCCCATGGCTCACTTTCATAAATAGAAGAGGTTGCCTGCACATCTCCCATGTTGAAATCAATGAATTCTAAAGCCTCCTCAAGGTTGGCTTCGCGTTCGCCCAAATTTCCCCCAATGCATAAATAAACAGTTCGTTGCATGTTGCGAAGATAGCTGCGTGAACTCAAAGAGGTTTGCCTTAGTTTTCCCCAATTTAACTGAATGCACAATTCAAATCAGTCAAAACCTAAGGTTTGGAAGATGTTGCTTATTAGTTGGCTATTCGTCTATCCGGTGGTCAATATCTTATTCGCAACTCTTTTTCCATTTATCATCGATTGGCATCCGATGCTACGAACCCTTGTCTTTACAGTTGTTTTGGTGCCGATTATGGGGCCCGCTATTCCTCGGCTTCATCGGTATTTCTGGGGGTGGATAACTCGGTGAATTTGTTGTTTACATATTGTGATTATCCTGGGTGGTGAAACCTATTTTGCGTGAAAGTTCGTTCGGTTAACGCGGTGTTATTGGGCGATAATTTTTACCTGTTTTAGCGTATTCCATTTTAGAATTTCGATAATCAATGCATCAGGGTTTTAAATACCTTCTCGTTTTTCAATTCATAGCGTTGGCGAGCACAATGTTCGCACAAAAATTTTCGCCTATATGTGACTTGGAAAATCATGGATTTCAGTTTTCCCATAATCCTGGAATCTACGCGGAGCCAATCCAATTGAAAATTTCAACTGACCAAGCCTTAAGTTTTGTAATTGAATTTTCAAGTGGTAGCAAGTGGAAGTCTCCGAGTCAGGAATTACGAAACTAATTGATAACAAGGGAAGGGGGTGTGATTCAATTCGCGATCTGCGAAATATGCGCGTAATTCTAAAGAATTTAATTTACAGGGGAGGCAATAATAACCCTGCTTCCGTTCAGAATCCTCTCACCTTGAATGCTCTTTCGGATTTGAAAGAATCGGGATTTAATCAAGTGGTTTACCTATACAACAAAAATTTCGGAAAGTTTTTTAATCAAAATCTGTTGGATTCACTCCAATCAAATGGGTTGAGTTACGTGTGCAAGCCGAGCATCGATTCTGCCAACACGGAATATATTCTGAATCTTATAGATGAAAGAGTGAACGGAAGGAACGACTCACTTATTTATCTTCATTGCTGGAATGGATGGCATCAAAGTGGCTGGATAGCCGGAATTATTCTTATGCAGTATTGCGACTTTTCAAACGAACTTGCTGTGCAGTATTGGGCAATGAATACCGACAATAATTATATAGGTTATGATCATGTGAAGAAGGCGTTGTTGAATTACAAACGCAATCCAAGATATTCGTTTACCCGCGAACAAAAAGAGCAATACTGTCCATGTTTGGATAAGGATAGAATTGACACGCTTTTTCCTTTAGAGTCAGTTGTAAAGAACAAAAAGCCGAAGAAGGCGACGGCAAATCAGGCGGGAAAACCGGAAGACCTTATGGAGAATTATCCTGATGCTACCGGTAAAACTTCCCAAGCGGTTAATCATGACAAATCGAAAAAGACCACCCAAGGAAATTCTGCATCAGCACGAAAATATCATGTGGTTGCTAAGGGTGATACACTTACAGGTTTGGCCGTTAAGTATAAAACCACCGTTAAAAAGCTATGCGAAATCAATAAGTTGAAGCCGAACGGGATTCTTAAGATTGGTCAGAAAATAAAGCTGGTTTAGGACTTAGCAAGGAAGTTTTCGATGGCTTGGATAACTAGGGCCTTCTTGACTCTTATCGATAAGAAATCACGTGCTGCTCTTCCTGGCTTACCTCGTTTTCTGGCAATGTGAATGTTGTGTAGGAGCTTTGCCTGCTTGCATATTTGTTTCGGTGCTGTATCAACTTGACTTTTTCCTACTTTCGCAACTTTAAAATTTGATACTTCGTTTATGGGCGTTCTCGTTGGTAAAAACTCCAAAGTGATTGTGCAGGGTTTCACAGGAAGTGAAGGCACTTTTCACGCAACTCAAATGATAGAATTCGGCACCAACGTGGTTGGTGGCGTTACTCCCGGAAAAGGGGGCAGCACGCATCTTGAGCGCCCAGTATTCAATACCGTGGCTGATGCTGTTAAGGCAGTAGGCGCGGATGTGTCCATCATATTCGTTCCACCGGCCTTCGCCGCCGATGCAATTATGGAAGCTGCTGATGCAGGAATTAAAGTAATCGTTACCATCACCGAAGGAATTCCGGTAGCCGACATGGTTATGGCTAAGGAATACATTAAAAGCCGCGGTTGCACGCTCGTGGGGCCCAATTGTCCGGGTGTCATTACGGCAGGCGAGGCAAAAGTGGGTATCATGCCGGGTTTCGTTTTCAAAGCGGGTAAAATTGGTATAGTATCTAAGTCCGGTACACTAACCTACGAAGCCGCCGACCAGCTAGCGAAGGCCGGCTTGGGCGTCACTACAGCAATCGGTATTGGGGGTGATCCCATCATCGGCACAACGACACTCGAAGCTGTACAATTGCTCATGAATGATCCTGCCACGGAAGGTATTGTAATGATCGGTGAAATTGGCGGTGAACTCGAGCCTAAGGCTGCTATGTGGATCAAGGAAAACGGTAATAAGAAGCCTGTTGTGGGATTCATTGCCGGAGAAACCGCGCCTAAGGGCCGGACCATGGGGCACGCCGGAGCCATCGTCAGCGGCGAAAACGAAAGTGCTGCGGCCAAGAAGCGCATCATGCGTGAGTGCGGTATTCACGTAGTGGATAGTCCGGCGCATATTGGTCAGAAGATGAAGGAAGTGTTGGGGTAGGATTGCAGGATTACAGGATTGTAGGATTATAGGGGCCGCTAGCAGTGGAGGTGATCACCTCGGCTTCGCTCGGTGAACGAATGACTAGTACCTGAGCGCATCCGAATAAGGTCCCTGAGCACAGTCTAAGGAAATCCCTGAGCTCATCCGAATAAGGTCCCTGAGCGAAGTCTAAGGAAATCCCTGAGCTCATCCGAATAAGGTCCCTGAGCGAAGTCGAAGGGAGGTTTTCTAACATTTTGTAACGCCCTGTCTTCCATTCCGTCTTAGGTTTGTGTCAAAATCGAACCGATGAACTTTCTCAAATCGCTTGTTGCATCTATGCTAGGTACATTCCTAGCCATGGGGCTAATGTTTCTCTTTGTTATAGTACTAATTGTCGCTGCTATCAGCTCGGACGGTGACTCTGAAGAAACTCATGTTCACGAAAACTCTATTCTTCATATTGTGCTCGACCAGCCTATTGCAGAGCGCGTGTCTGATAAGGATGTGAACTTCGATCCACTATCAATGGACTCGGGCAAAAAGGTAGGATTGCAGCAGTTCATTGCAGATTTGAAGAAAGCAAAGTCTGACGAGAAAATCAAAGGGATATTCCTGGAGCCGATAAATGTGTTGGGAGCCCCAAGTACCTTGCTCGATGTCCACAATGCAATCGAAGATTTTAAGAGCAGCGGCAAGTTTGTGGTTGCCTTCGCGGAGAACTTTGGTCAGACTGAATATTATATTGCAAGTGCTGCCAGCGAAGTATATATGTATCCGGAAGGTACTTTTGACTGGCGTGGTATGAACGCCGAAATCATGTATTACAAAAAGCTGTTCGACAAGCTGGGTGTGGAAGCTCAGGTGATACGCGGTCCCAACAATAAATATAAAAGTGCTGTGGAGCCTTATATGTACGACCACATGTCGGATGAGAATCGTGCTCAGATGAAGTTATTCATCGACGACATCTGGAATACCATCTTGAATGATATCGCAGTATCCCGCAATGTGGAAGTGTCAAAATTGAACATGTTGGCCGACTCACTGTCGTTTGCAAGCAACGATGCAGTTGCGAACTCAGGCTTAGTAGATGGACTTCGTTATCGCGATGAAGTTATAGCGGATCTAAAGACCAAAGTAGGTTTGGAAGCCACAGCCGATGATGACGAAATGCATCTTGTGAAATTAGCAGATTATATTGAAAAATCGGGTAGCTCAGATGAATCGGGTGCAGGTAAGGAAAAGGTTGCTGTAGTGTATGCCGTAGGCGGCATTGAAAGCGGCGAAGGCGATGATGAAACGATAGGTAGCGACCGAATTGCCAAGGCCCTGAAAGAAGCGCGTGAAAACGAGAAGGTAAAAGCTATTGTGCTACGTGTGAACTCACCGGGCGGAAGTGCATTGGCATCGGATGTCATTTGGCGTGAGACGGAACTCATCAAGCAAAGTGGTAAACCTTTCTACGTTTCGATGGGCGACTATGCGGCATCAGGAGGTTATTATATTGCTTGCAGCGCTGATAAAATATACGCCAACCCCAACACCATCACCGGTTCTATAGGTGTTTTTGGCGTAATACCCAACATGCAGAAATTCCTCGACGAGAAAATAGGTATCACATTCGATCGCTACGAAACCAACCCACACGCTGATTTAGTTTCCGTTGCAAAACCATTGGATGCGCAAGAAATGAAGGCTATGCAAACTATGATTGGTGAGATTTATAACGATTTTACCAGTAAAGTAGCCAAAGGTCGCAAGATGACACAAGAACAGGTGGATGGCATTGGGCAGGGCCGCGTATGGAGCGGAGAGGACGCTAAGGGAATTGGATTGGTTGACGAGTTGGGTGACCTGGATGCTTGCGTTAAAGCTGCGGCGCAAGCCGCGAGTTTGAATGAATACGCTGTTTCGGAATTTCCTAGTATGATAGATCCTTTCCAAAAGTTGATAGAGAAACTTTCAGGCGCCAAGGAAACAAGTGTTGCCAAGGAATTGCTAGGCGATTATTACGAGGCGTACAGACAGGTGAAAGACGCCACTCAATGGCAGGGCGTGCAAGCAAGGCTGCCGTTCATTTTGACAATCGACTAGTTTTATAAGTGACAAGTGACTAATGACTAATGATTTGTTACTAGTCACTAGTCACTAGTCATTACTCACTAGTCACTACCTTGTAATCATGTTCCGCAAGCTCACCACACCCGAACTCAACCGCCTAAGCGCCGAAGAGTTTCGTGCGCATGAAAAGTTCCCCGTCATTATTGTGCTCGACAATGTCCGCAGTGGGCTGAATGTGGGCAGCATTTTCCGCAGTGCCGATGCCTTCAATGTGGCCAAAGTCGTGTGCTGTGGCATCACCCCGGCACCACCCAATAGGGAAGTGCTCAAGAGCGCTTTGGGATCAACCGAGACAGTTGAGTGGGAGTACGCATCAGACACGAAAGAAAAAGTTGAGAGGTTGAAGGTTGAAGGAGTGAAGGTGCACGCTGTGGAGCAAACGGAGAATAGTACTTTCTTATCTGATTTTCGCTGCGAAGAAGGAAGGACGTATGCGTTCGTATTCGGCAACGAGGTCGATGGAGTAGGGCAGGAGGTTATCGATGCCTGCCATGGGACTATTGAAATCAAGCAACACGGTACAAAGCACTCACTGAATGTGGCCGTATGTGCGGGGGTGGTCATGCACAGCATTGTTTAGTTCGGCTTGTGGCTTGTCCATTTTCCATTTTTCGGCTATATTCGCTCACCTTACCTAAACAGCGCCTTTTCTAAGGTGCAAACCACTATGTTTTCCGCTCTGACTCCCCGGTTTGTCGGTGATGATGTTCATTCTATTGGTAGAATGTCACGATGGGGTGCTTTATTTAGTTGGTTACTTTTTCTGCTTCTATTTAGTTCGTTAAGGTTGCTGGCTCAGCCTGGACAGTGTTTGCCGGGTAGCTGCAACACAGGTGTACCATACGGTGGTTTACAAACGACCACTAGCAGCACATTTGTGAACTCGCAGCCGGTCACTTTTGCGGGTGAGTATAACCAGTACAATGTGGTTGCCGGCTCTCAATACGAATGGTCGCTCTGCACTGCCGATGGTGCGGTGAATCCAACTGCCGATATGGTTATGACATTAACCAACGACGTCACAAATGCCATTATCTGTTTTAGTGATAATGTCTGTGGCGCACAACCCAAAATTCTTTGGACATCAACCTTCACAGGCGCAGTGCGTGTATACCTTCATACAGTGGGCTGTGGTACCAATTCAAATTCACATACCGTAAGATGGAGATGTGCTTCATGTGCACCGACGGTCTGCAGCACGTGTGCAACGGCTACACCCATTGCATCCGTTCCATTCGCAGGGACTTATACCACATGTGGTGCCTGTAACTCTGTTGTATCAGGACAAGGTTGTACTTCGCCATATCTTGGAGGGGAGGATTATCTGTTTACTTACACTCCTGCTGTTTCCGGTGCTATTACAATTGCATTAACAGGCACGTTGACCTGGACCGGTGTTTTTGTGACTCAGGGTTGCCCAACTGCGGGTGGAACGTGTGTAGCGAGCAATTCGAATGCAGCAGGCAACCCAACAATCAATGGTGTTGTATTAACGGCAGGAGTCCAATATTATATTATCGTTGATACGTATCCGGCGCCGAATTGTACACCGTTCAGCATAAGCGTGCAGCCTACAACAACTCCTCCCGGGCCTATTGTTGCAAGCGACTGTTCCAATGCAGTTAACATCTGCACAAATTCTACTTTTCAGATTGATCCAAATGGTGCGGGTAACCTCGTTGAGTTGGGTGTGGGCACTGTTTCTAACCCTTCAGTAAATCCTGCCTCGACAAATGCTGGTTGTTTGCTCAGTGGTGAGCTCAACAGCACATGGATGATTGTGAACATAGCATCGACGGGCACTCTTGAATTTTCATTTGGTATTCCCGGTGGCTTTGGTTGTTTAGATTGGATCATGTGGCCATATGCCGGTGCAACTACCTGCGATCAGATATTGAATAATCAGCTTGCGCCAATTCGGTGTAACTGGAATGCGAACTGTCAGAATTTTACCGGTATGGCTACACCTATTCCGGCCGGAGGTTTACCGGGCGATTTTGAGGCTGAACTGAATGTGACGTGTGGGCAACGCTTCTTGATTTGCCTGTCCAACTACAGTTCGCAGACCACTGCCTTGCCCCTCAACTTTATTGGAACCGCAACCATTAGCTGCAGTACCTTCACACCGATAACAGTCAATTCGCCGACAATATGTCTGGGGGCATCGGCCACACTCATCGCTAACGGCGGTAATTCCTACACATGGTCGCCGCCCACAGGCCTAAGTGCTACCACGGGGGCTTCTGTTGTGGCAACGCCTTCCACCACTACTACTTATACCGTGAACGGAACGGGGCCTTGCGGATCGGGCAGTGCCACGAGCACCGTCACGGTGAACCCGATTGTAGCACCATTATTCAACCCCATTGCACCCATATGCAGCGGCGCTTCGCTGAGCCTACCCACGACCTCTTCCAATGGCATTTCCGGCACCTGGTCTCCCGCGGCGAATAATACGGCGACCACTACTTACACGTTCACTCCCGCAGCAGGTTCATGCGCAACTTCCACCACCCTTACCGTAACCGTAAAGCCCTTGCCAACAGCGCTTGCCTCTGCTCCCATTGTCCCCATCTGCGTTGGGGGTAGCGCAACATTGCAGGCGCAAACTGTTGCAGGTGCAACCTATAGCTGGACCGGCCCGGGAGGATTTACATCGACGGCTCAAAATCCGGTAATTACGAATGTCACGTTGGCAAACGAAGGGCAATACACATTGACGGTCACGTTGAATGGATGCAGCCAGATTGCCACAACCTTCTTGAATATAGATGCAGCAACGCCCTATACACTTTTCTATGATGGGCCTTTCTGTAGCACGGATTCCCCTTCAGAGCCTCAAAATACGTGGTCGGGTGGTGGATCTTATTCTGGCTCACCTGCGGGTTTGGATATTGATGCAAGCTCGGGTGAGATCAATCCTACGGCTAGTGCAGCCGGAAGTTATATCGTGACTTTTACTCCAATTGGCTGCGGTTTGCCTATGCTTGTTACAGTGCAGATTCTACCGCAAATAGAAACAATCGGCATCTCGCACGATTAATGAATGATTGAAATAGTTTGACAAAAAGACTGTTTTTATGATTATTTCCGCTATGTTTGTTAAACGTGTTTTTTAAATTACCTGACCACTTCTGATACACATTTAATCGTGAGACTCCCAAGGTTTTTGCATAAGACTCATGTGAGAGCGTTCAACACAAATGTTAGAATTATTATTCTCCTAACGCTTTTGTTTTCTTGCAACCTTATCTCTGCTCAAACTTACACAATGGGTGTTGCTCCTGCAACCAACAATGCAACTATCAGCACGTGCGCAGGAACTTTTGTTGATCCAGGTGGATCCGCAGCCAATTATTTAGATAGCCAAAATTTTACAACTACATTTTGCTCCTCGGTTGCTGGGCAATGTCTGCGTGTAACTTTCACTGAATTTATTACCGAGTCAGGATTTGATTTTCTTCGTGTGTATGATGGTCCAAACACCACTGGAATCTTACTTGGGACGTTTTCTGGCTCTGCTTTACCTCCTGCTCTGACCTCTAGTTCGGGATGTTTAACGTTTAATTTCACCTCGGATTCTTCAGTGCCTGGAGTTGGTTGGTCAGCTAACTTTAGTTGCGTCTCATGTCCACCACCTCCGGTTTGCAGTAATTGCGCGACCGCAACCGTAATAAGTTCTTTACCTTTTACGGGTAGTTACACGACGTGTGGGGCCTGTAATTCTGTTACTTCAGGGCAAGCGTGCACATCAACTTACCTTGGAGGAGAAGATTATTTGTTTGCTTTCACTCCTTCAGTTACATCGTCATATTCAATTGCACTTTCGGGAACACTTACTTGGACTGGTGTTTTTGTGACGCAAGGATGTCCTACTTCCGGGGGAACTTGTGTTACCTCCAATGTTAATGCTGGCGGGAATCCCTCGATTAATTCGGTTGCACTAACGGCCGGAGTGTTGTATTATATCATAGTCGATACATATCCAGCGCCTAATTGCACACCATTTAACATTGCAGTTAATCAACTTACACCACCTGCAAATGACCTCATATGCAATGCTACACCGATTGCTTGTGGACAAACCGTCAATGGCACAACGGTGAATGCAACTCCAACCGGCACTGGTGAAGCACAAAACTGCGGTGGCTTCACCCAAGCTCAACCAGGCGTGTGGTACTCTGTAGTTGGTAATGGAAATAATATTAATGCTTCTTTGTGCGCTACGGCTTGGGATAGTCGAATACAAGTTTTTACAGGAGCTTCGTGTAGCGCTGTTACTTGTGTTGGGGGTAATAACGATAATGGTCCCCTCTGTGCCGGCAATGCGGCATCGTATAGTTGGGCAACCGTCACGGGTCAGAACTATTATATTCTTGTTTCAGGCAGTGCCGCAAATGCGGCTTTTACGCTATCATTAGCTTGCCAAACGCCCTGCACTGCGGCTTGCAATGGTGGTCCACCACCTGCTAATGACGCTTGCAGTGGGGCGCAGAACTTAGGGGCAGTGCCAGCTCCACCGCAATGCGTTGGTTTAACAGGAGGTGTTGGTACACCCATAACTTTTAACACAACAAATATTTGTGCCACTGCTGAACCCAATTATTCTTCGTTGTTGGGATGTACACCTTCCGGCAATCAGGCTTCTCCCGCAGCGGATGTATGGTATCGATTTACGATCGTTGCGCCAATTCTAAATATAACCATCAACGGACTTGGTACACCCAACGTGGCCCTTTATGAGGGAATCAATTGCGCGAATTTGCTGCCACGCGGATGTTCCATTGGGAGCGGTGGCTTGTTAAGCACACAGTTTCAGGGATTGGCAGCCGGAACCTATTATCTGCAGGTAAGTGGAGG
>JAURKF010000338.1 GCA_030831885.1 Flavobacteriales bacterium | reverse complement strand
TCGCCGATTAAAGTGGCACGCGAGCTGGGTTCAGAACGTCGTGAGACAGTTCGGTCCCTATCTGTTGTGGGCGTTTGAAGCTTGAGAGGACCTTTCTCTAGTACGAGAGGACCGGGAAGGACGCACCTCTGGTGTATCTGTTGTGGCGCCAGCTGCAGTGCAGAGTATCTACGTGCGGATGAGATAAGCGCTGAAAGCATCTAAGCGCGAAACTCGCCTCAAGATGAGGCTTCATTGAGAGTCGTCGAAGATTACGACGTTGATAGGCTACAGGTGTAAAGGCAGCAATGTCAAAGCCAAGTAGTACTAATTACTCGAAAGCTTATAAATCAAAACTCTATCAATATATCTCTTTTTTTGGTGATTATTGCGTTGGGGATCACCTCTTCCCATTCCGAACAGAGAAGTTAAGCCCAACAGCGCAGATGGTACTACCGTAACTGGTGGGAGAGTATGTCATCGCCACTTTTCGAAAAACCCTTGGTTCCGCCAGGGGTTTTTTGTTTGTGCGAACTTTCTAGTCTCATCTTGTGTTTTCTAAACGTATGTCCATGTATATTTGAAAAAATGGTTTCTCACTATGAAAGGTCTTCTTCGAAAATTAGCTGTTTCTCAACGATTCTCTGAAAATGAGTTCAATGCACTTTGCAATGAACTCGATATTTTAGTGAATGCACTGAAGACAGGTCACGATTGTAGTCCATTTGATCTGCGCCCCGGCTTGTGCGCAATCTTTCTATACGGGAAATCAAATGAGTCGGCTGCCAAGGAAGTTGTTGATTTTGCAAATTCAATACTAACCGGTGATTATTCTCAATCATGGTCAGATAATATCACACGTTTAACATCCGGCGTTTTCGCAGATTTGCAGATAAGTCGAATTGGTGAGCTGCTTGAGAAAATAAGTGAACAGAAATCGCTTACGAATGCAACGAATTCAACACAACTGGTTTCTTCCTTATCCGACCCAAAATTAACAGGCCTTTATGAGAACAAGGTCGATGAACTGAATATTGACTTCACAGTGCAAATCTTGCCCTTTGACTTGGAAGTACTCGATCCGCGAATTGTTCGTGTGAAACCCCGTAAGGCGAATGAACTGCATCGTCATGCACATGAAACAGTATTCATTTTCCTCGAGGGTGAAGGAAAGGTCATTGTCGATCAATTCGAAAATGCGGTAAAGCCCGGCGATTTTGCCTTCATCCCGCGTTGGTGCAATCACCAGTCTGTCAATACAGGTGAAACTGATTTGGTGTTTCTCGCTGTAGCGGATTTTGGGTTGACAGGGAAAAGCTTCGTCGGAAATTATTTGAAGACGGCGCGAATGAAGTCTGTCTAATTAATGGAGTATTCTGATTTTTCCAGGGATGATTGAAATTTCCACAGGTGAAGCGCCTGATGTTTCTCCATCCATTTCACAATGCAGATTGTTACCCTTAACCGTAAGGCTTTTCATCTCTAAATAGTGAACCTCTTTGTGGTTGATTTTTTTACCCATCATAATGCGGGGCAAGTAATATAGATACTCGGCAAGGCCTACATTGCCGATTACTACCAGATTCAATAGTCCATCATTTATTTTGGCATCGGGGGCAATACCTAACCCTCCGCCAAACCAACGTCCATTTGCAATTACAGCACTGAGTGCTTTTCCCTCATATTGGAATGATATGGACTCTATCGTGATGGAGTCTTTTTCGTAAAACGGAAGTACACTCCAAATAGCTCGCTGGTAGGCTAAGAATGACCACTTGCCTCTGCGATATGTATCAACTTTGAGCGCAATGCTGCCGCCTAAACCGATATCCATCACATTGAGAAAGTAACGATTGCCTTCACGAAATCGGGCTATGCCGACGTCCATGTCAACGATGTTGTTGCCTTCGATTCGTTGGTGCAGAGAATTTATCGATGAATCATATCCCATCGTGCGGGCTAAATCATTACCCGAGCCGCGAGGAAGAAAAGTAAAAACGGGCTGCCAGTCTTCATATGCTTCTGAATTCAGCATGCCATTGATGACTTCGTTAATAGTGCCGTCTCCACCCACAACTATAATGTGCGTGTATCGATGATTGACAGCATGCTTCGCAAGCTCTATGGCGTGGCTGGCAAATTCTGTTAGTCGATATTCATGGTTGTTTCCAAATCGATTTCGCAGATTGAGAACATCTGCTCCAACGCGATGATGCCTGCTGTTAATAATGAAAAACAAACGCATGGCCGAATGTACTTAAGTTTGAATAGCCTCGACGCGGATGCAATCCTGCTCTCTCAAAAAGCTGAACACCATGGTTGAATTTGAATTTATGTTAGACCCTACAGTAAAGCCGAAGGAGAAAGTGCTTCTGCTGGTTGATTGAATTAATTGCAATCCTCAAGAAATTAATGCGATGATTCAATGGGCGATAACAGCTCGTATTTCACTGCTAACCGCAGTTATGGAAGCACTCGAAGAATACACGCGAACTAATAAAGCGGATGAAGGGGGCGTGATATGGCAATTCGCAAACAATAGCCTCCAATCGAC
>JAURKF010000337.1 GCA_030831885.1 Flavobacteriales bacterium | reverse complement strand
TCGCAGTTGTCTAATATTTTAATCAACAAACAGTTTTAAAAATGAACATTTTTGTTTCAGGGCTGAATTACAGCATGTCAAGCGAAGAGCTTGGCGAAGTTTTTTCTCGTTTCGGTGCCGTGGCATCTGCCAAGGTAGTAACAGACCGTGCAACCGGTCGTTCACGCGGTTTTGGTTTCGTAGAAATGTCATCGGATGATGAGGGTCGTGCGGCAATCGCACAATTAGATCAATCCGAGGTGAGTGGTCGTAAAATCAATGTGAAGGAAGCTGAAGAGCGTCCACGCAGCAACGATCGTCCACGCAGCAATTTCGGCGGCGGTGGTCGTCGTGAAGGCGGTTTCAAGCCTCGCTTCAACCGCGATGGTGATGGCGGTGGCGGTTACGACCGTGGAAATCGTTATTAAGTCAACTCAACGTCTTGATATGAAAAAAAGCCGCAGATGCGGCTTTTTTTATTTACACATTTCCTTCTGTAGCGGGAGGGGGGCACGATCCCCCGACCTCATGATTATGAATCATGCGCTCTAACCAGCTGAGCTACCCCGCCAAATTTGAGGGCGCAAATATAATCACATTCTTGCGCCGCAAAAACAAGGGTAAAAAAACTTCCGCCAATGCTCAAAAAAACTTATTCTTGCATAACGACTTACTACAACCTGAACACATGGCCAAAAAACCAATTGAGCTCGAATATATCATTCGCACCTCCGATAGCATTTTATACAACTGTTTATCTACGCCAAGCGGACTCGAAGAATGGTTCGCGCCCCAGGTTCATATACGGGGCGACGTTTATACATTCATTTGGGAAGGCGAAGAGCGCAAAGCCCAGCTTGTCTCCAAGAAAAAAGAGCAGATGGTTCGCTACCAATGGCTCGACGAATCAGATAAAGAATCTAACTTTTTCGAACTACGCATCAAAATCGATGAAATGACCGGTGAACTGGCAATGATTGTAACTGATTTTGCAGAAGAGGGTGAAGAAGACGATCAGCGCATGTTGTGGGACGAAGCCGTTCACGAATTAAAAAGGCACATTGGAGGATAAAATTTTATGATAGGTATTGTAATTCGATTGCTTATTCTGCTGGCAATTCCAACCGCGTGTATTGCACAGGCGACTGTATCAACCTCGGGGGGTGACGCCACCGGCTCTGGCGGAACAGTTTCTTATTCGATTGGCCAGGTTGCATTTATCCATGGTTCCGGCACGGGTGGATCCGCACAGGAAGGGGTTCAGCAACCCTTCGAACTTTCACAAGTTCACGTGCCGGAATCTATGGATAACATTCAGCTTTCAATCTTTCCCAACCCAGCTCAACAACAGCTGAGTATTCACATTCCGGCGATTATGGGTAGATACACGCTAACCGTGCTTAACAACGTCGGTGCTGTTATAGAAACACATTCTCTATTGTCAACTCTTACTTCCATTGAAATAGGCCATTTGTCAAATGCAGTCTATTACATCGAAATAACAGATTCTAATAAGATTTCTTCTCGTTATAAGCTTATCAAAAACTGATTTAGGCAAATTACCACTTTGTATAGAAATCAGTGGTTAGCTGCTTGTATGCATCCGATGGCTCACCCGGACTTTTCTGAATAAGTATCGATTCCATTTCCGGCTCATGGGGAGCATCGAAGGAAAATTCCACCATCACTCGAGCCGCATCTTTATGGGCGAGCGTGAATACGTGGCAAATGCGTATCGGCTTTAACCCCGCGCCAGCCGCATCCAACACCCAACGTTCCAATTCGGATTTGGGAAAAATGAGCGCCACCCTTCCCTCGGGCCTCAACATTCCCTTGGCATGCTTCATAAATGCGTCCGAAGGCAAATAATCATCATGGCGCGCAGCATTGCGCACAGGATCGGGCGAACGAAGTGAATGCGTGAAATAAGGCGGGTTTGAAATAATAAGATCAAATTTTTCGCTTGTTATGATTTTGAGAAAATCGCCCAGGTGCATCTTCATGCGGTTGTTCCAAGGCGAATTACTAAAGTTTTCCATCGCATCCTCTGCGCTACCTTCATCAATTTCGATTGCTTCTATCATTGCCTTGCTGCAACGCTGGGCACATATGAGTGCTATTACTCCTGTCCCCGTACCAACATCCAAAATATGCTCACAATTATCCACGTAAACCCAGGCCGCGAGCAACACAGCATCAGTGCCCACACGCATAGCGCTGCGCGACTGCAGAACTTCGAATTTTTTAAAAGCAAAAGGCTTTGCCGGCGATGACATAGCAGCAGTTAAGGTCGCACGAACATACTGAAAGTTCAGAAAAACGGGATTATGAAATGCCTAGGAATTCGATTTTCGTTCGTTCCAGGTTGAATAGCTGCCAATTTGCTTGCGTCTATCACCAGGTATCTCGCGCAGGGGGTCAACGGCTCGAAGCGACTCTCTGCATTCACCCGGCAACTGCTGATAAAGGCTTGTGCCCTCCGTTTTCCAGGCCAACATCTCATCACTCACCTGCTTGACGACCTTCGCAGGATTACCCACAACCACGCTCCGCGGAGGAATATTTGTATCGGCTGCCACAAAGGCAAGTGCACCCACTATCGATTCATCGCCCACTACCACTCGGTCCATGATTACCGCATTCATTCCAACCAGACAATTGCGCCCGATTGTAGCGCCGTGTATGATGGCGCCGTGTCCTATATGAGCCCCTTCATGCAACACGACGGTAACTCCCGGAAACATATGTACGGTGCAATTCTCCTGAACATTGCATCCATCCTCGATAATAATCTCACCCCAGTCACCTCGTACGGCAGCACCCGGGCCGATGTAAACATTTCTGCCAATTACTACATTTCCGGTAACAGTTGCGTTTGGATGCACGAAAGCACTTTCATGCACCACAGGAATGTATCCGTTAAACTCAAAGATGTTGGCCATACATTTTTACGCTCGTTCAATAATCACAGCATATCCCTGCCCCACACCAATGCACATAGTGCATAAGGCATAGCGCTTTCCCGTGAGCTGCAGTTGAAGAGCAGCACTGTTGAGCAATCTGGCTCCGCTCATTCCGAGCGGATGCCCCAGGGCGATGGCACCGCCATTGGGATTAATACGCTCATCATCATCGCGAAGTCCAAGCTGACGTGTACATGCCAATACTTGAGCTGCAAACGCTTCATTCAACTCAATAAGGTCGATTTGATCAAGGGTTAGACCTGCACGTTTCAAAGCAAGTCGTGTAGCTTCTACAGGGCCTATGCCCATAATACGAGGCTCGGTTCCGGTCACCGCAGAAGCCAGTATGCGCGCACGGGGTGTTAATTGATGAGTCTTCAGACCGCTTTCACTTGCAATCAATAAGGCCGCCGCACCATCGTTCAAGCCGGAAGCATTTCCGGCTGTAACGGTGCCTCCGGCCCGGAATGCGGGTTTCAGTTTAGCAAGTGCATCCATATTGGTTTGTGGTTTCACGAACTCATCGGCAGAAAAAACCAATGGATCTCCTTTCTTTTGGGGAATAGTCACTGCTGCAATTTCCATGGATAATCGTTCCACTGCCCCTGCCGCCTTTTGCTGCGACCATAATGCGAATCGATCCTGATCCTCACGATTAATGGCATACATCTCAGCAAGATTTTCAGCTGTTTCTCCCATGGCCTCTGTGCCATACATTTCTTTCATTTTGGGATGAATGAATCTCCATCCGAAGCTGCTATCAAACATCTGGGCATCGCGTCCAAATGCGGTACTCGATTTCGATATGACCCATGGTGCACGTGTCATTTGTTCTACACCACCCGCTATGAAGAGATCTCCTTCACCGGCATGCGCAGCTCTTGCAGCATTCACCGCAGCAGCCATGCCCGATGCGCATAATCTGTTTACGGTTTCACCCGGAACCTCTTTGGGCAAACCGGCAAGCAAAAGGGCCATTCGAGCAACATTGCGATTGTCTTCACCTGCCTGGTTGGCACATCCCATGACTACGTCGGCAATTTGACGCGTATCGATGGACGGGTGGCGCTCCATAAGCTTCGCAATAACGTGCGCTGCCAAATCATCGGCTCGCACAGCCGATAAGCTTCCACTCAGATTGGCTATGGGCGTACGAACACCATCCACTATAAATGCATTCATCGAAATTATTTTAGGCAAAGATGAAAGGCAATTGTCAATTCCGCACTTCGTGATTCAGATTTTCAAATAGGACTTCGATATGCAGACCATCATTATTCGAAGCACTCAATTTGCCTTTGAGTTGTCGGGAAAAGAGGCTAACTAATTTGAATCCAAATGAACGCCCCTTCAACAGATCACTAATTTCAGGCAAGCCTGGTCCATTATCCGTTAGAGCTAGTCGTATCACGCTTTCGGATTCCCTTTTAAAAGTTAGTTTTAGCTTTGGGAATTCAACCTTGGGCACAGCATGCAGTAAAGCATTACTCAGCAATTCATTCACAAGAAGGGCTAGCGGAACAGCCACTTTATTCTCGACATATATCTCATCCACGTCAACCTCCACCAAATCCAATCTTCCATGAAGGAATGACTGCTGCAATGAATTCGTAAGTGCTCCGATGTATTCTTTCAGATTAATAAGGTTAAATACTTCAGAGCGATACAGCTTGTCGTAAATCAGTGCCAATGCACTTATACGATTTCGAATCTCACTGAAATACTTTTTTACCAGATCATCCTTTTCGTGTGCAGAATTAATCTCGAGCAGTGCAACAATCAAGGTGAGATTATTCTTAACGCCGTGATGAATTTCACCCAACAGGAGTTCTTTCTCATGAAGCGATCTCTCCAAGGAAAGTTCCTGCTGTTTCATTTGGGTAACATCTATTCCATAGCCCAGCATGAAAGCAAACTTCCCATTGGCATGCATTACGGGAAAGTAGCGGCGCAGCATATATTTAATTGTGCCGTCTGCATTTGTTGATGAATCCTCAAATTCGACAACTTGACCTGAATCACGTGCCTTATTAAAAACTTTACGTCGAGCTTCTGCCTTCGTAGTATCAATGTTTCTGAATTTGCAATAATCAAAATCGTCCCTACCGAGCAGAAACTCACGCACCTCTTGATCACGCACAGCAATCGGATTCACGTACATATACTTGTGATCGTAATTGAAAATTGCGATATCAACCGGGATATTATTCAGAATGGCTTCATAGAATTTCTTTTGATCCTCAGCTCGATTATTCACATGCACCCACCGCGTATTCTCCTTCAAGATTCCGGAAACTACTTCAATAGCACCACCGGGAGAAAAGGTAACGTGTGCTTCAAGATCAAAATAGCGTGATTCATCTTTCAACTTAAGGTTTGCCAACCTAACAATATTATTCGATTTAGTTGCCTCTTTTACAGCGGCCAAAATCAGTTTTGGTTGATCAAACTTTTGAAATAATGCCAAAACTCTATTTTCCCCTGCATCAAAACTCAGCAGCTTTAGGAGGTTATCAGAAAATTCAGCCTCCATTAGACCTTTATACCAGGTAAAGCTTCCCAGATGAGCAATAGCTTCCGCGCGATTCAGATTATTGACAAGCCTCTTGAGGTGTTCCTCATTCGAAACACTCCTGCGGCTGAGGTTGGCAATATTTTCCTCGTCTTCATCGCGTACCATGGTCTCTGAATTAAGGATTTAAATCAGCGAGCAAGTTATTCAAATGAGCTTTAAGTTCAAACGAGTTCCATGGTTTCGAGAAATATCGATCCGGAGCTCCTTTCGAGTCCAGGTCCAATTGAATATCTCGTTGGTGCTGCCCTGTAAGAAGTACCGTCGAACAATCAGGAAATTGACTCTTTACTTTTTCTATAATATCTAGACCGGTTGAGTCGTCCAGGAAATAATCGGTAACCAGCACACGCACAATTCTCTGTTGCTGCGCAAGTTGATCCAACAATTCGCTGACTTCGCTTCCTGAAGTGGCTAGCTCTACATCACATTCAGAACCTACGGTATCGGTAATCTGGAACCGCAGTAATTCAAGAATGGTCAAGTCATCATCTACGATTACAACAACATTTTTCTGCATTATTCGGGCAATCAGTATAAAAGATAAGAGGGCTAAAATCGGGAAATCCCATCCACACAAAACTGCTAAAAATCATATTTCTGTATCAATTTCTTGCCGACAAATGTTTCTGCACCTCCATCATTACATCATTCAGGTTTGCGCGGTTAAGCGCTTCCTTTCGGTCGATATTGAAGGCCTCTAGCACAGCAAGTAGCTGATTAAGCCCTTGCTGTTGGCGAGCCAATAGGTTTTTGATGATTCTCTGGTCGGTCGTATCACGTGCATAAAATCGAACAATCTCCTCATTGGGCACCCTAGAGGCATCTGCTTCATAGTGCCGGTTCATGCTATCAAACTCAACGCGAAACTTCAAACTCCCTGCGACAAATTCATGTGACACAGAAAGCATCGCAAGGAATTCGTGATAAGGTAACGTGAGCAATTCTCCGAAGGCTCCTTTCGCGGCTTTGTTCGAGAAACAAATAAATCGACGACGGAAATCTATCTCAAAAACTGGATTAGGATTCTGCTCTGGGAAATTCAACAAGCGCACCACACGTTCATTGCGTTCTTCAAGCCTGTTTTCCATCAACATTTTATTTCTCAATAAATCTGCTTGTATCATTTCCAACTCCTTGTTACGCCCTATCATAACTTCATTGACCCGTTGCAATTCTTCCAGGTTTTGCAACGTGGTGGTCTGAAGGAAAACAAAATCGGTAATGTAGTCATGGGATGGAAAATCGGACGCTGTCAAATGATAGTCCACCATCGCATGGTTACTATTAATCACGGGATTGGAAAGAATCAAATACAAATTCTGCTCTATGGCCTGCACAGTGCATTTATAGCGCTGATTAAGCTCTAGTGCATGATAGAATCTAAGCTTCGGTCGACCGGATTCGGTAAGTTTTGAATCCTCCAAATGAAAAGGGGTATCCCAAGCGAAATGTTGTTCGAATCGGTTGCCGATTAAGAGTTGAGGAACAGCCTTTTCGTAAATCGAGCCTTTCTCGACCACTCTCATCTTTTCATCCAATATCAAAAACCCCGGACAACTCAATTCGAGTGAATTCCGCAATCGACCTAGTAATTGCTGATGACGCTGTCCATACTGCCATTGCTGAATAAACGAACTACAATTCAATGCAATCAAACGCTGATAGGCAGCAACGACATCATCCGGAATTCCCTCCGAGTAAAACGCATACAACAGACCAATGGTTAATCCATCCTCATCGCGTATGGGGTTTGCTACCAAAGCCGTCGTGCGCGAAAAAACACCTTCCGACAATTCCACCATCCAATGCGGCATCTGCGATCCGACCGGACGAAGACCTTCTGCAAGTGAAAAACAGAACTCCCAATCTTCATCCGTTAAGGTCACCTGCAAATCAAGAATATCACGGTGCTTTACTCTAATAATAGTATTCTTTTGAAGTAAGTCGATGAAACACAATGCAGGATGTGCAAGTGCAGAGAATTCTATCAATGCATCCTGCATCCTCTGCCAGTGAAAATCTTTCGATGCTAACAGCTGATCAATGAGGGTAATTTGCTCGTTACTATTCATTCCTGATAAAGACTGTATTATCGCAATTTACTGCAAGAAAATTGATTTCTTCAAGATGAAAACGCCCGAATTCAAAAGGTCATTAGGCTTGCCGGCGAGATGCCCAGCATAAGCATGTCATCGGTCTGGGTATTCATTCCCTGCCATCTGCGCAACAACAAATTGATTTCGCGCTCGCGATTTCCAGCCGCCTCTCCGATTACATTTTGTATTACGTTCATCAATCCCTTGGTTGACAATTTTTTCGATTGTGCCCCCCCAAATTGATCAGTAACACCATCGCTGTAGAAGAAGAATTGATCATCAGGACTAAATGGAATGCTCAGCAACTGAATATCTGCGTCCTGAATAGTTGTTCCAAGCGATTTTCCTTTGAACTTGTGATAATCAATTGCGGAAGTCGCGGAGTTCCAGTGCAGGAATCCCATTTTAAATCCTGCGATATGCATAACACCGGAAGCTACATCCAGCTTAAAGATAATCATGTCCAGACTATCATTAACACCATCAGAGCTGTTCATTTTTGCGAGGTTATTAATCAAAGATCCGTTCAACTCATGGGCAACTTCACGCAAGTCTTGGGTGCGCTGAATGATGTTTGAAATAATCTCATGACATAGCACTGAAAGCAACGCAGCCGGAATTCCGTGACCGGTGCAGTCGCCTAAGCCACCCACTACCAGCCCTTTCTCGGGGAAACTTCGCAAAAAGGGAAAATCGCCCCCAATAATGTGCATAGGGCGATTGATATGAATCGTATTCTCGAACAGCGCATCGAAGTCTTTGCGCTGAGGGAAGATAGCCTTTTGAATTTTCTCAGCGTATATAATCGAGCTGGTAAGGTCGTTCAGCGAATCGATGACATTTTCCAATTCACTTTGCGAAACCGGTTTAGAAATGAATCCGGCCATCGATGTTTCCATGGCTCTGCGGAAGTTGGAATCCTCGGTATTACCCGTGATGTAAACAACCGGAACAGGCTTCAATTCCTGTATCTTTTTGGTCACTTCAATACCATCCATGGCATCGTCGAGGCGAATATCCATCAGCACAAGGTCAGCCGAACTATCCTGAAAATAATGGATAGCATCTTCACCGGTGGTAAAGCAGGCCACCACCTCATGACCCAAATCTTCCACATATTGCTTGTGGAGTTCTTGGATAATTAGATGGTCCTCTACAATGACAATTTTTTTCTTCCGAATCATTAAACCTGAGAATGAGGCGAATTTACGCTTATTGTGGTTATTCGTGACATGGACCCGTAAATATGGGAATTCAGTCCAACGGATCGAATGAAGTATGTTTGCCATATGAAGACCACGGAAACACGACCGCTTATACTGGTAACAAACGATGATGGAGTGTATTCCAAAGGAATATTGTCACTCACACAAGCGGTATTGCCCTACGGCGATGTAGTGGTAGTCGCCCCGGATAAGCCACAATCTGGTATGGGGCACGCGGTAACGATCAATAATCTATTGCGCCTTCATCCGCTTAAATACGAACTGCCGGTGCAGGCAGCCTTTTCATGCAGTGGTACGCCGGTCGATTGCGTGAAGCTAGCCATTTACAAAGTAATGC
>JAURKF010000336.1 GCA_030831885.1 Flavobacteriales bacterium | reverse complement strand
GTGCACATAGTCGATTTGGAGCCGCTCGAAAAAGCCTTACTGCATCAACATGATTTTCTGAAGGCCGGAGAATTTCGTGGGTTTCATTATCGAGTGAGAAAGGAAGCCAGGCTGAAGGATGAAGTAGAAACGATCGTTAGGTCATATGATCCCGAAAATCAAGAACGCAAGCGCGAACGAAGACCACGCCCCATTACCTATACAAAGGAAGAAACGGAGCACATCATTCAAACCAAATGCACTCCATTCAAACAGCTAGCTACCGAACGTTACGGAGAACTCACGGCCGAATATCTTCTACGCGGATTAAAAAAACTGCTAACTACGCCTCAGCCCGATTTGAGTGAGTTAAAAGCCTATCAAATTGAACTATATGAGTGCATGAAAGATGGTAATGAATGGCCGTGGAATTAAAAACGAACTCCATCCATATATTTGATTGTACGTTTATGGTTCAAAGCGGTATTTAACCAGTACCAATCAGCGATATGATAAAAGAGACAATTATACCGGAACCCACTCGAGATGAAGTTTGGCGCATCTACAAGCAAAAGATTGAACAAAATCAAATCACTATCGCTGTTGCCGCATCAATACTTCAATCATTCTGGTATTTCTGTGACTACATACTTCTGCCTCAAGACCGTCTGTATTTTTTTCTGTGGCGCATATCTGTGCTGGTAATTCCAATAGCAGTATGTGCTCTCAGAAAACAATTACGCATCAGTCCATCGGCTTGCCTATTTTTCTCTGGTACGCTCACCGCATTGATGATTTCTGTGGTACTGTGTTCTTCGTCTGAAGATGTTTTTCAAACGTATGTTGTAGGCTATTGTCTGCTCTTTCTTGCAGCCGGTGCACTCGCCAATCTAGAGACCATACACTCTATCTTATTTCCCGTCTTTTCACTGATCTTCAACATTGTTCTCTATTATTTTATTAGTCCACTCGATCCGGGCATTTTTATCACCGAAGCACTTGTTCCCATATACTCCTGCGCGACTATTAGCTATCTCATGATCGAGGGTCGTAAAAAAATGCAGCTAAAGGAAATCCGCTCCCGCATGGAAATAGATCGGTCACGCAAAATAATTGAAGCACAGAAAAACAAATTGAATGAAGAACTCGACAATTTTGTTTACAGTGTATCACACGACCTACGAAGTCCTCTACTCTCCGTAAAAGGCATTATTTCATTAATTCTGACCACAGAAGAACCGAATAAATCAACCGTCAACTACTTGCGCATGGCTCAAGGCAGCATCGACCGTTTAGATAATACCATTCAGGATATCTTGGAATATTCGAGAAACTCAAGACTAGATGTGAAAAGAGAATGGTTCGATATTATTCCGATTGTACAAACGATATTTGACGACATCCAGTTTATATCAGAAAATCCCCTTGTTTTTGAATTTGATATTCAAGGAGAATCCATGGTATTCACTGACCAAACTCGACTAAACACAATCATTAAAAATCTAGTGTCCAACGCAGCCAAGTATCGAAACACAAATGCATCGGATTGTATAATCAGGTTCGGGTTAAAGCACTTTGATAATTCTTTCTCGTTTACCATAACCGACAATGGCATTGGCATTCCTAAGGATGAGCATGAGAAAGTATTTCAAATGTTCTATCGAGTCGCTTCTGATCGCGTAGGCACTGGGCTTGGACTGTTTATCGTGCAGGAATTAACCAACAAACTCAAGGGTGAAATCAAATTAGAGTCTGCCGTTGGCAAGGGAACCTCTTTCGAAATTTCCATTCCCATTCCTGAGCAAATCAAGCATTCATGAAGAGCAACGAATCATCATGAATCTATCAATCGCACATATATCAATTCTAGTTGACAGCTACGATAGAGCCATTGAATATTATACTAAGAAGCTTGGTTTCATCTTAACAGAAGACACACAGCTATC
Organism: Flavobacteriales bacterium; assembly: GCA_030831885.1. The sequence continues at coordinate 9,307 of JAURKF010000336.1, read as the reverse complement.
CCCCACGAAACGCTGGGTTCGAGTAACACCGCCTGGTAGCGCTTGCGACTTACTGCTTGCACAAGCCTCTACTGAAGAGCAAAAACAGCACATTGGCAATCAAACAGGCGGACGGGTTTTTCTTTTTTTGCATACCGACAATTTTGATCGTGATTATGCTCGACTGTTGGAACATGACATTGAAATCGTTCGAGAAAAAACCATCGAATCGCATGGAAAGGTGGCCGTGTTCAAAGACATCTTTGGCAACTTATGGGATTTGATAGAACCTGCTTAACTGCTGTTCGAATCGTATTTTAGCTGCTAATTCAGCAGTAAAGCTGTCCGCGATGGATACAAACCGTTATACCCCACACGTCGATGACTACTTCGCTCGCGGCTGCGGACGCTGTGCTTTATTTGAAACACCCCAATGCCGCGTGCACCAATGGCAGGAAGAAATGCAGATGCTTCGCGACATCCTGCTCGATGCCGGACTAACCGAAGACAGAAAATGGGGTAACCCGTGCTACACCTTCAATGGTAAAAACGTGGTGATGATGGGAGCACTCAAAGAATTCTGCTCCATCGGATTTTTCAAAGGTTCTCTGCTTACCGATCCAAAAAGCCTCCTTATCGCTGCAGGTGAAAACACACAAGCTTCCAGACAACTCCGTTTCACCGAAACAAAAACGATCACTAAACTGCAAAAGCAGATTACTGCTTTCGTGCATGAGGCTATTCAATTAGAGCAAGAAGGAAAAAAAGTAGCCTTCAAGGCTGTGAGTGAATTTGCAGTTCCCGAAGAGCTTACGCAGTTCTTTCAAGAGTCACCGGCATTCGAAAAAGCTTTTTACGCGCTCACACCGGGACGTCAACGCGGATACCTGCTGCATTTTTCGGAACCCAAGCAATCGAAAACACGTTTTGCACGTATCGAGAAGTACCACGACCTGATTATGCGCGGCGAAGGGCTGCACGATGCATACCGTAAATCGATCAAATAAATTCGCTTCCGCTGTATACTTGCATCCGTCAGACGATGCTTAAAATCGAATGCACAACACGTGATGAGCTACAAAACCGAACAAGAACAATTTTGGGCCGGAAACTTCGGCGTTGATTATATAGAGCGCAACAAAAGCGCCGAATACCTCGCCTCTAACCTCAATTTCTTCTCCAAGGCGATGCAGCGAATAGGGCGTCCTTCGTCGATTATTGAGTTCGGAGCCAACATAGGTATGAATCTGCGAGCCATCAAGATGCTATTCCCTGCCATCGAAACGAAGGCCATCGAAATAAACCCTACAGCAGCTGCTGAACTGAAGGAATGGATGGGCGAAAGCAATGTATTTGAAGGTTCAATCTTCGACTTCAATCCATCGCAACAAGCAGAGGTTGCGCTCATAAAGGGTGTACTCATTCACATCAACCCCGATATGCTGCAAACAGTCTATGAGAAACTGTATGCCGCCAGCAGCAAGTACATTCTTATTTGCGAGTACTACAATCCTTCACCTGTGACTATCCCCTACAGAGGCCACAATGATCGTCTCTTTAAGCGCGACTTTGCAGGTGAGATGCTTGAAAAATACCCCGACCTCGAGCTTATTGACTATGGCTTTTGCTACAAGCGCGATCCGGCATTTCCGCAGGATGATGTGACGTGGTTTTTGTTGGAAGCGAAAGGGTAAAGCTATCGGCCAACTCTGCTTAAATTCGCACAAACTAATCCTCTGCGATGAGAACTTTTTTTTTCGCAATTTTCATTACAATTGCTTCACTTGTAGCGGCGCAAACAACTCCCTACTTCCAACAACAGGTTGACTATACCATTGAGGTAACCCTCAACGACATCGAGCATTCACTCACAGGTTTTGAATCGTTCAACTACAAAAACAATAGTACAGAAACGCTCGACAAGCTTTACATTCATCTCTGGCCCAACGCATACAAGAATGCGAAAACTGCTATGTCCAAACAGCAGTTTCGTCAAGGCGACTTCTTCATGCTATGGGCAAAGCCAACCGCCAAAGGCTACATCGATTCGCTCGATTTCAAAGTAAACAACACACCGGCGAAGTGGGAATATTATGAAGGTCAGGAAGACATCGCTGTGCTTGCACTTCCACAGCCGCTGGCTCCGGGAGCTTCTATAAAAGTAAGTACTCCATTTTATGTAAAGCTCCCAAGCGGCTCCATTTCGCGCCTTGGTCATATCGAACAGAGCTATCAAATTACCCAATGGTATCCCAAGCCTGCAGTATTCGACAAAGATGGATGGCACCCTATTCCCTACCTCACGCAAGGTGAATTCTACAGCGAATTCGGCAGTTACGATGTGAAGATTACACTTCCCGAAAACTACACCGTAGGCGCTACGGGCGATCTGCAAACACAATCTGAAATTGATCGCTTAAACAAACTGGCGGCTGAAGAGGGACCAACCACCGACGAGTTTCCGGCCTCATCTGCCAAACCTAAGATGCTTCATTACAAGCAATCGAACGTTCACGACTTCGGTTGGTTTGCCGATAAGCGTTGGATTGTTCGAAAGGGCGAAGTAGAACTGCCCAACACTAAAAAGAAAGTCACTACTTGGGCTATGTACACTCCCGGTAATCGCACCGAATGGGATGAAGAAGGTATCAAATCAATCAACGACGGACTTTACTATTACTCACTTTGGTCAGGCGATTATCCTTACTCTGTGTGCACCGCCGTGGATGGCACCATCAGCGCGGGCGGTGGGATGGAATATCCCAATGTAACAGTTATCGGAAACTCGGGCAATGCAACCACACTTCGCACTGTAATCATTCATGAAGTAGGACACAACTGGTTCTACGGCATCCTAGGCAGCAACGAACGCGACAATGCCTGGATGGACGAAGGTATCAACTCGTTCTTCGAGACGCGCACGATAATGGCTACGCGCAAAGACTCAGATACTGACGCAATGATTACTGTTGGCAATTTGGACATTAAGAAAATACTCGGAATGGAAAATCTTTCCTATTCCTATCTAACCGAAGAGCTCCCATACCTCATCGCCGCGCGCGTGGGTGAAGACCAGCCCATACAAGCACCCAGCGACGATTATACGAATATGAATTACGGCGGCATTGTGTACAAGAAAACAGCCCTCGCTTTCAACTACCTAATGGCTTATTTGGGTGAAGCTGAGATGAATCGTTGTATGAATGCCTATTTCGAAGCCTGGAAGTTTCGCCATCCGGGACCAGCAGATATCGAAGATGTATTCGAAAAAACTTCAGGCAAAAATCTCGACTGGTTTTTTGATGAGCTCATTCCCACTACGCATCACGTTGACTATGCATTGAAATGCGGAAAAGAAAAAAACGGCACGTACGCTGTGAAAGTAAAAAACCGAGGGCAGATTGCTTCGCCCTTCGCTGTTGAAGTTTCTCGCAATGGCCAAGCTAAATCAATTGTTTGGACGGAAGGAATTCAGCCAGGCAAGAGCACGCGCATCGAAGTGAAAGCTCAAAAGGGTGATATACTGCGGGTGAATCCCATGACCGGTATTCCGGAGTACAATCGCAACGACAACATGCTTAGAACGGAGGGGCTTATGCGTACCGTTGAACCCGTCACCTTTAAATTTCTGAGTTCAGCAGACAATCCGGACCATTCGCAACTATTCTGGATTCCGATGGTAGGCTGGAATGAATATAATAAATGGATGGTGGGTGTTGATATTCACAACCGTACAATACCGCGCAAGAATTTTCAATGGAGTGCCGCCCCGATGTATAGTTTCCTCTCAGGAACTATCAATGGTCTGGGCAACCTTGAATATAGCAATGGCACATTTGCGCTCGGGCTGAATGCACGCAGATTTGGAATCAAAAACACCGTATCCGAAGTGCGGGATGCCGTCAGCACTTATGACGTTATCAACCCTTACGCCCAGTTCAAGCTCTTTCGCTCTCGCACACGAAAAGACTGGAGCGGAAATATAAAGGTTGCCTATTTCTCAATTGCCGAATGGTACAAGGAAAATCGCAAACCCAAATTCAACGATTTTTTATACATACCCCAAGGAGCGAATCAAACGATTCGAGCCGATCATTGGCGCATGGATATTACTCTTCGCAAAAAATTCAATCGTGCCTCTGTTCAGTGGCAAAGCCGACTGGAACTTGGCGACTTTTCGAATCAGCAACTGACACAACAACATACGCTCAACCATGATTGGGTATATCGCGGCAAAGGAGCCAAGAAAATTCGCACCCGTCTATATGCAGGATTAGGGAATGGTTTTTATCTAAATGCTGCAGGTCAATATGGTGGGGCGCGACGCAACAACGACAGCCCTCTGAATAATCTCCGAGGCGATTATTTGTACGAAGAGTTGTTTTTCGGTCGCGACCAGCAAACGGGGCTTCTTTCACAGCAATTCATGCGCACTCAAGGCGGACTTGCCACACCCACACAACAGTCCGCAAATAAATTTCTGGTTTCAATCAATACAGAACTCGAACTCCCCATCAAATTACCATTGGGTGTATATGGAGGCATCGCAGCTCTTCAGAACATGAATGAGTCCGGAATCTCACGCACTACCAATACCGAGCTTCGTACGTTATGGAACGCCGGAGTGAGTGTAAATGTTATCAAGAACATTTTCCATATCTATGTGCCTGTTGTGTATAGCACATCCATCGCAGATGAGGTAAATGCTCGTTCACTTAATTTCGCACAAACCATCCTATTCGAACTTCGACTGACCGGTCTAAATCCATTCAAAGTAGCCGAAACAATTGCCAATTGATTGTTATGTCCAGCGATCGCAAGAAGATTTACTTCGCCTCCGACTTTCATTTGGGATCTCCTACGGAAGAAGTGAGTCGTATGCGCGAGAAGAAAATCGTGGAATGGCTCGACACTGCTCGCGTCGATGCAGCAGAGATTTTTCTGGTGGGCGACCTTTTCGATTTCTGGTTTGAATACAAGCGCGCTGTGCCACGCGGATATACCAGACTATTGGGAAAAATTTCCGAAATAACCGACAGCGGCATTCCGGTGCATGTGTTCACCGGCAATCATGATATGTGGATTTTTGATTACCTGCCACGAGAATGTGGTGTAATCGTGCATCGCGCACCCATTGAGCGAACTTGGCATGGAAAGCAATTTCTGATTGGCCACGGCGACGGACTCGGGCCTGGTGATTATGGTTATAAATTCATCAAGAAAATTTTTGCCAGTAAACTTTGCCAGTGGTTGTTTGCGCGTATTCATCCCAACTTCGGTATATGGCTCGCCCAATCACTTTCGGGTTACAGCCGCAGCACGACAGGGCACAAGGACCAGGTTTACTTGGGCGACGACAAGGAATGGCTAATCAGCTATTGCCGGGAAGTTCTTGAAAAACAGCATTACGATTATTTCATTTTCGGGCATCGGCACATGGCCATCGACTTTAAGCTGAACGAACAATCACGCTATATCAACCTGGGTGAATGGATGCATCAGGAATCCTGGGCATATTGGGATGGCAATGAGGTAACACTTGTAAATGCAGCCGTCCGTAATGGGCATTAGAGACTAGGGACAAGGGACAGGAAGGTCCTCCACTACTTCACCATTTCACCACATCACTACATCACCACATCACTACTTTATCGCTTCTTCCCACACTACTCTCCAACCCTTCCAATCGCCTTGCTCCGCAACGGTTTCATTGTGCCACAACGAAACAAAATCGCCCCCGGTTTTGCGCATCGAAGCTCTCAGCTGAGCAATCACTTCCATCGCCTGTGAAGGATTCAACGCGCGATACGTGTGCAGTGTAGAATCCATCACAATGATGGGATGAATATTTAAAGCAGTTGTTTCATTACGTTCTACATCGAACCACTTGAATGGATGGGCCGTGCCCGCGCGGAAGCCCGGAAAATCGGCATAGCCCATCGAATGGTCATGAGTTATTCCGCATTCCAGCAAACGACGGTAGGTTACCGGCAAGCGGAACTTCAAAAAATGCTGTCTGCTATGCTGAATTTTCTCACCGAGTATCGATTGTAAGCGTCCGATTTCTTTGGCAAGTACGCGTACATCGTTATGACTTTCATACCCAGGATGAATACCCACTGTGGCTCCACCATCGTGCATATCCTCGATGCGCTCGTGTAATTGCGGTGTTCGAAAATCAATATTGATATCGTATCGTGAGCGATCGGCAAGCAGGAAAAAGCAACGCAGCTCGATTTGCTGCGACAAACAAGTATCCAGAATATTCTCGTACGTATCGAAAGGATCCACTTCATTCGCCAAAACACATTTCAATCGCTTGTAAGCGTTCAACGGTTTGAAACGGAGAATATCGAGCACTACTGCCCCCATGGTTCTGCGCACACCCTTGTAGCGGTATGCAAATGCGCTATCGATGTCGATACTGGCAACGCTACGCAAAGGGGCAACGTCGGAGCGAAAATTCGGATATAAAAGAGCCAACGTATCATGGACTTCCTTTCGCCATATGTCAGCCCACGGAAACATAAGCAGCTCTTCACCTCCCCACGCCATTCTGCCCGAGAAGCGGCCATGCTCATCGAATTCAGATGCGCTATACTCCTCGAAGCGAGAAAGCAAAAAGAAGCACGATGCGAATGGATCGAACCTATTACTGCCATCGAGGTCGGGGTATGCCATAGTATTCTTATAACAAACCGTCGGTTGCAGCTTCGTCAATTCATCACTCCATAGAACATCCACATTCGAAAAAACTGCGACACCACTGACAGGGCATGCTTCATTGCTATACCAAATTCGCAAACCGTTACCATCTAAAAAAACTCGACTATCCGAAGTAACACGCACTTCTTCACCGGACATGGAAAACATCCATCGAAGGATGTAATCGATTCGCGGGTGAAGTTTCGGAGTGTATACCAGCACGGGTTAGATATATTGGATAATCGCTTCACAAATTTGCTCAGCTGCACGACCATCCCCGTAAAGCTGAGGCCAACTTTCGAAAGTGCGATTCATGAGCTTTTGAGCTGCTTGAAGAATCCGACTTGTATCGGCATCGGCAACGATTGCATGACCACCTGCCGTAAGCTCTACCCACTCCGTTTCAGGACGCAGAATAACACAAGGGCGCTTCACGAAATAAGCTTCCTTCTGCAATCCTCCGCTATCTGTAAATACAATACGCGATGAAGCAAGCAATGCAATCATCTGCACATAACTCGCCGGCGGAACTAACCTCAAGCCTGCTGCAGTCAACGCTGCTTGTTGTTCAGCACTCAAGTACTTGAGCAATCGGGGATGGACGGGAATTACTACCGGCATACCATTCGAGGCCGACCACGACTTTAATGCTTCCAGGATGCTGGTCAACCGCTCTGGAACGTCTGTATTATTATCGCGATGAATGGTAGCCACGGCATACCCCTCGCGCAGAAGACCAAGTCCATCAAGATAAGATTCGCCAGCCGGATTATTGGAAAAGTGCATGGCATTGTCATACATCACATCACCGCTGCGCAAGACAAGGGGATTATCGATAGTGGGCACAACATCAGAACTAGTATTAAAGCCCTCGCGCTGCAGATTATCGATAGCTGTTTGTGTAGGCGCAAAAAGCAGCGTCGAAACATGATCGGTTGCAATGCGATTGATTTCCTCCGGCATTCGTTTGTTGAATGAACGCAGACCCGCCTCCACATGCACAACAGGAATGAACATTTTGGATGCTACCAATGCCGCAGCCAACGTGGTATTGGTATCACCATACACCAGCACTGCGGCAGGTTTCTCCTCCAGAAAAACTCGTTCGAGTCCTTCCATAATACGCGCCGTCTGCGCGGCATGAGATCCCGAACCGACGGCCAGGTTGTGCGCAGGAGCTGGAATACCCATCTCATCAAAAAACACCTGCGACATACCCTCGTCGTAGTGTTGGCCCGAATGCACCAGCACTTCCTGAAGCTTTCCTTCGCCCAAATTCCTAACAGCACGCGAAAATGCAGCTGCCTTAATAATCTGCGGACGAGCTCCAACAACTGTTATAATCTTCTTCATTCTTTCAATTCATTTTCATCGCAAAAGCTGAAATAACCTTGATCTGTAACAACCAAATGATCAATTACCGGACATTCCAGCATTTGCCCGCAATACACCAGACGTCGCGTAAGCTGACGATCTTCGTTACTTGGCTCACGATTTCCGCTGGGGTGATTGTGGGCTACAATAATACTCGCTGCGTTATTCTCGAGCGCAATCCGAAACACCTTTTTTGGATCGGCAATGGTAGCACTCAGGCCACCCTCACCCACCTTATCCACCGACAACACACGATTGGCTTTGCTGAGCGTAATGACCCAGAACTCTTCATGCGGCAGATTCCACATGTATTCGAGCATGCGCTCGTAGGCATCGCGCGAGTGACGAATGGCAGCCGATTGTTTGCTTACACAGGCCATTTTTCGCTTGGCAAGCTCTAAAGCTGCTACCACAACAACCGCCTTGGCAGGACCCATGCCTTTGAACTGTGTGAGTTCCTTGCACTTCATAGCACCCAACGCCTGCAGATCGTGATTCACGCCATGGAGAATCCTTCGGGCCATATCCAGCGCACTTTCATTGCGCGTACCTGAACCTATTAGCAAAGCGAGCAACTCTGCGTCGCTAAGCGCCTGCGTTCCTTTCAACAAGAGTTTTTCGCGCGGACGCTCATCGGGTGTCCACGACTTGATAGATTGAGTCCCATTCATGGACACAAAAGAAAAAAGGCTCTCCAAATGGAGAGCCTTTCTCTATTCCTGAAAGGAATATCGTATTATTTCAATTTGTTCACAAAAACTTGCACCTTACCCTTCAGGTTGCTAGCCTTATTCTTGTGAATCACATTGTTCTTGGCCAATTTATCGAGCATACTCACCACCTTCGGCAACAATGCAGAAGCATCTTTCTTGGTAGTCAGAGCACGCAACTTACGCATTGCATTGCGCATAGTCTTGTGGTAGTATTTGTTGCGCAGACGCTTAACATTGTTGCTGCGGATGCGGGCGATAGCTGATTTATGATTTGCCATGGTTCTATAAAATTCGGGCGGCAAATATAGGCAGAAGGTAGCACGATGCAAAAAAAAGATTGAAAAGGTTTTTTTGAGCCGAGCGAACTGTGTCAATTCTGGGGTGTTTATCAAGTGACTAGTGACTAGTGACTAGTGACTAGTGACTAGTGAGTAGTGAGTAGTGACCAGTGACTAATGACTAGTGACTAGTGATAAGTGGCTAGTGGCAGCCAAGTATTAGTGACTATTCACTAGTCACTACTCACTACTCACTAG
>JAURKF010000335.1 GCA_030831885.1 Flavobacteriales bacterium | reverse complement strand
TGTCTTGCGTGATTTCATCGCTGCCATAAGCAGCCTTGAATAATGGCGGATAGATTGGATCTGCGCGCAACGCTGTTAATGCGGCATCCCATGTATTATTCATTTCAATAGGGTTAATGATAGGCTCGATGACCTGATCTTCTAATGTTGCAGCGCGACCATCCCAAAAATAATTGTACGCCCATCCGAGATTTACAAGTGCCATCGATTGACGATTACCCACAGCCCCGGTAATCCCCACACTAAATTGATTGGGGTCTGAAAATCCGTGTTCCGGCAAGTGACAGGAGCCGCAGCTCTGCGTGCCATCAGCACTTAATTTTTTTTCCCAAAAAAGGTATCGCCCCAATTGAACACCTTCTACCGTTAGCGGGTTGTCGGCAGGAATATCCATGGGCGGAAATAGAGGCGGAATCACTAAGTTGTAAGGTGTTGCCTTGAATTCTGCTTGGGGCGTAATTTCCGGATCGCATGGCTTGCATGAAGCTAGCGCAATGACTATACAAATTGCGATATGGAGAACCTTGTTCATCATTGCATCAAAGGTAAGAAGTCTGTATTCTGAACAAAATTCCAATCAGTGAGTGTTGTCAGAAAAGCAATTAAGTCATTCTGCTCCTCTACCGTCAATTCCAATGTGTTTATCCTTCGATCCTTGTTGCGATGAGCGTTTCCACCTTTATTGTAAAACGAGATAACCTCTTCAAGGGAGCGCATGCTACCATCATGCATATATGGTGCGGTAAGCTGAATGTTGCGAAGCGTAGGTGTTTTAAATCGGCCTACGTCCTTATCAAGATGGGTTGCTCGTGCCTTGCCCTCATCTAAATATTCTTCTTGCAAAGCGATATTGTGATAATCCATGTCGGTAAAAAAAACTCCGCTATGGCAGGAGCTGCATTGGGTCCTGGCCGAAAAAAACAAGTCCATGCCGCGTATTTCACTTGCATTCATCTGGTCTTTTTTATCAAGTCGCACATATCGATCGTACCTGCTATCGCCCGACATGAGTGTGCGCTGAAAACAGGCCAGAGCTCTTGTTATTATAAATGGATCGATGCTATCGCGACCATAGGCAGCGCGACCAAGCGCAATCATGTAGGGGTCCCGATTTAGTTTTTCTACTGCCCGCATCATATTGGAACCCATCTCAGCACTATCGTGCAAAGGCGCCAGGGCTTGTGTTTCGAGAGTAGGAACGCCGCCTTCCATCATGAATCTTTTCATCCACGCAAGATTCACCAATGTTGGTGCATTGCGCTTTCCGGAAATACCATGCAATCCTTCGCTCGTTGTTCTACCATCTGTAAATGCCGCGCTGAGCACATGGCAGGAACCGCAGTTCATCGTTTCGTCAGATGATAATCTATTGTCGTAAAAAAGTCTCCTACCCATTTCCACTCGCAACTTCGTGGGCTCATTATCAGCCGGAAACTCAACGGGCGGAAAACCCACCGGAACACGAACATCAAAAGGCTCATCCTTCAGCTGAATTGGGCTATTGTTGGAGCAGCCGGCAAGAATAATTGCAAGTATAACGCACGCGCGGATCATGGCTCAAGGCTCAAGGCCGCGAGATAATTATCCATGAAGTTATTGGTCAAATCCGGATTGGTGCCGCCATGGGTTATTGCATCCAACGCAATGTTCACGTCGTTTCCGTTTATCGGTGAGAATATTTGATCCACGTTTACGTGCACAGAAAACGTATGCGTGTTTCCGTTTAGATCAACGTTAAAGGAAGGGGAAGTGAATTCACGATAACTGAAATCATCGCCTGTATGAATAGCTACAGGCGTAAGAAGCTCGGTGCCTTCTGTGCCGGTGGTATCGCATTTCCCTTCGAATTTAGCGAAGATATATCCGGTATTCCATGTCCAAAACATACCCTGAGAGCCTGCTACGCTTAGCGGGCTTGAGCTCGCATACTGCGCAGGATCCTGATCTTTGTTGTTATCGCGAGGGACACCGATACCGAATTTCAGCGCAACGTACTTTCCAGCAGGAACCTCAGCTGTTACTGAATTGGCTTCAAAAAAATCGAGCAACATAAAATCCTTCACCAACACTTCTGTTCCATCGTCTTTCACAAGCTTGATCAACGAAATGTAATTCATGAATTTGTCGGCACGCAAGCGGTTACCGAAATCATCCAAATACACCTGTTGCATTTGAAAAGGCTGTCCTGCCCATCGCGCATCAAAAGAGATTTTAGCGGAGGTAGGCTGGGTCATCGGAGGATTGTCTGTTTCGTCCTTGCATGCCTGCATAAAAACAATCGAAAAAACAGAAATAATAAAATAATGTATCGACTTCATGTGTATTCAATTTCAGTACTCTACAAAAATAACCGACAGAAACCTGAACAGTACGCGAAAAAAATTAAAATTGACCGATATTGTGCATCTATCCTATCACCTCTCCTATGGAATCAACCCGAAAGTTTACGGTTATAAAAGCAAGTGCCGGCAGTGGTAAAACATTTCAGCTGGTATTTCACTTCCTTTCGTATGCATTGCGTTTTGAAAATCCCTCCTACTATAAACACATCCTTGCCATTACGTTTACAAATGCAGCTGCCAATGAAATGAAGCAACGCGCATTGAAGTATCTGCGCGAGATTTCGGAAGGAAACGGAAACAAGGATTTCGTGGAGATGCTTCTGAAGCAGCTGAACATTTCACCCCAAGAATTGAAGGCTCGTGCTGAGGCTACCTACAGTCACATGCTTCACAACTATAGCAAACTAAGCATTCTAACCATCGATAGTTTTACGCACAGGCTGGTGCGTTCATTTGCAAAAGATCTTCAGCTCAACAACGATTTCAATATCGAAACTAAGCCGGAGAATTTGCAAGAAAAAGCCGTCGATCGCATGCTCGAATTCATTGGCCAAGATGCGCTGCTTACTCAATATCTCCATCGCTATAGCACCAATCTGCTAGAGGAAGGAAAGGCATGGAATCCAAGGGAAGAACTGATTCAGATGGCGCGCGTGCTGTTTCAGGAGGATGGTCAAGAGCCGTTAAAGAAGCTAGAGGCTATTGATCTTCCTAAAATTCAACAAGAATATGAAATTCTTACTGCGAAGGTTCGACAACAAGAAAATCAGATAAGAATCCTGATAACAAAAATTCTCGAACTAATCACGAAGGCAGGAGTTACCAAAGACGATATACCCAATAAAAAGAGTGGATACATATCGGGTTTGTCGAAATATATAAACGAAGACCGATTCGACAAACCCGGCAATAATCTGAATGCATTTTTTGAAAATAGACAATGGTTGCATAAAGATGCAAAATCCGAATTGCGAACACAGCTTGAGCCGATTAGAATTGAGCTTGACACGCTGGTGGACGAATTGGTACCATTTCTTGCAGAAGAAAACTTGCAACAACTTCAATTGATGCGAAAGATTAAAGACAATCTTTTCAAGATGGGATTAATCGATCGCATGAACGAATATGCCAATGAAATAAGAGCAGAAGAGAACATGGTCCTTCTCGCCGATTTTCATCGTATGATCAACAGCATCATCCAAAGTAACGACGCACCATTCATCTTTGAACGCATCGGTGCTCGTTACAAGCACATTCTTGTCGATGAGTTTCAAGACACTTCCAAAATGCAGTGGATGAACCTCATACCATTGATCCAAAACTGCCTCGCTGAAGGTCACGAAAATTTAATCGTGGGCGATGCCAAGCAGAGCATCTATCGCTGGCGCTCGGCGAATGTCGAACAATTCACGATGCTGCCCAATCTACCAAAAGACTTTCAGATGCCACTTGCACAAAAAACCTTGCATGAGAACATTCAGGAGGAGGCGCTTCAAATCAATTTTCGCAGCAGTGAATCTGTTATTGAATTCAACAACACCATATTCCCGCCACTCGCTGCCGAGCTTCCGGGGTGCGAGCAAGTTTACAAGGAGGTTTATCAAATTAAAAATTCAAACGATACGGGATTCGTGCGTCTTATCGGAAACCATCTGTTGAAGAAAGAAGATGCGGGCTACGCTACCTTCATGAAAGATTCGGTAATACAAGCCATTGGGGAATGCATAAATAGCGGATTTCGGTATGGCGACATCACTATTCTAGTGCGATCGCACAATGATGGAAATAAATGTACAGCCATGCTCAATGAGCACAAAATACCATTCACTACAGCTGAAAACGCTCTGCTTATTCATTCAGTAGGAGTGCGGGTTATAATGGGCTATTTCGAATTTTATCTTTATCCCAAAAACAAATATGCGGCCTTCGATATGATGCAATCGCTTGCATCATTCGACAATCGTGTAATACTTCCTGATTTCATTTCACTCCATCTCGCCGACAAGAACTCTCCGCCAATTGATTTAAATGCATTTCTTCTGCCCATCTACGGTGATTTATCACATGTCATGAAGGGAGAAAATGTATTTCATATGGCAATCTCGTTGATGCGATCACTTCAACTGCCTGTCGATAGCGGAGTAGAATACTTGCTCGAATTAATTAAGCAACATTGCATCGGAAAAAACCTAGATCTTCATCGATTCATTGAATGGTGGAAAGAACATCGCAACAAGCAAAGCTCTGCGGCGGTTAATCACCCCGATGCCGTGAACATCATGACCGTTCACAAATCAAAAGGACTTGAATTCCCGGCTGTAATCATTCCTCATTTCATGGAAAAAGCAAAACCAAGCTCTTTGTGGATTGCCATTCCTGAACATATGTGCGATTTGCCTACCGCATATGTTCAAATGGGGGCCAAGTCATTGAATGAGGCTGATGAAGAATCGGATGACAATCTAACCCAGGAATTATCGCAAGAAAGCCGTATGCGTTTCCTGGATGAAATCAACAACCTATATGTAGCATGCACCAGAGCAGCAACACGCTTGTACTTCATTCAAGAAAAAGGGGGTACGCTATTCAATAGGACGCTTGATCAAACCCTTATGCAGTGCTTCCCTGAATATTCCGATACCGGCATCATGGAAATTGGCAGGCAAGAAAAATACACAACAACAAAAAACTCATCAGCGCCGGCCATGACACCTATGCTCACCGGCAGAGAGATGTTGTACCCGAAACTAAAAATGCTTTCCGGATTGCAGCGTGACACACCGGAAATTGCTTATGGTAAACTTCTCCATGAATGTTTATCCCTGCTTAAAAAATCGGAGCATGCCACCGACGCTATCGAACGCGTGCTGAGTGGAAAAAAAGATGCGCACATTCAACGAAAAAAACTAACCGAAGACATTCATAGCTTGTTAAGCAATGAACAAACCACAGCATGGTTTTCCGACTATGAGGCGCTGCATTGCGAGCGAGAGCTGATATCACAAAAAGACCACACCCTTCGACCCGATCGTGTAATCGTACTCCAAGATCGTGTGGTGGTGGTTGATTATAAATCAGGAAAACAATCTGATAAGCATATCGGACAGGTGGAAACATACAAACAAGAACTTCAGCGTATTTATAGCAAACCGGTGGAGGGTTACGTATTGTACACTGAGGGGCCGTCCATTATTTCGGTTTGAGCAACGTTTTTTTTCGTAATGTAGCTTTAAATTAAGAAGGAATGAAATGGCTTTGGCTACTTGTTTTGTGCGTATTTGTTGAATACACACACGCTCAGGAAGCTCTGTTGCTTTCCGGCAAACTCGATCACCTCGGGGTTAAACCAATCGCCGAGAGCAGAGCAGCTGCCTGCGCTCCTGCTACCGCGCTTCGTGATCTGGAGTGGAACAACATTGACGCGCTCATTGAAACCGGTGGCTCACTCTGGCAAGACCGAGCAAACGGCCGATCCCACTATTTCGCTCCCAAAAATGGCGACGCAGGTGTGATGTTCGCGGGATCCTTATGGCTGGGAGGCGTTTCGCCCGACCAGCAACTCAAACTTGCAGCCTTGTTATACAGATATAGCGGCAACGACTACTGGCCGGGACCTCTTACCAATGACGGCGCAGCCGAAGTAAATGCCAACACGTGCCTGGAGTGGGATAAGTTTTCTATTACTCTAAGAAGCGATGCAGCCTTGCACCGTCAATATCACGACTGTTTGCAGGATCCCAATTGCGATATGGCCAAATTATTTCCGGATGGTTATAGTATGCCATCTTATTTCAACGATTATCCGGCACATGGAAATGTTGCTTTAGGTCAAGATTATTACATCGCACCATTTTACGATTATAACAACAATGGTTCGTATGACCCCGAAAGCGGCGATTATCCCTGGTATGATCTCACACGCGAAATCGACTGCAAAACCCGCAAGCGTGAAGATATTGTTCCACTATATGGTGATCAAACGTATTACTGGGTGTTCAACGACAAAGGCAACATTCACTCCGAAACGGGCGGTCAGGCTATTGGTATGGAAATTCGTGCGCAGGCATTTGCCTTTAACACGAACGATGAAGTAAACAACATGACATTCTACAACTATGTACTCATCAATCAAGGGTCGCAGACGTTGCAAGACACCTACTTCGGAACCTGGATTGATCTCGACATCGGAGGACACGTAGATGACTATGTAGGATGCGATGTGCAACGAGGATTAGGATATGGCTATAATGGCGATGCTTTCGATGATCCAACAGGGCTCTCGTTAGGATATGGAGAGAACCCACCCGCTGTGGGTGTCGATTTTTTCGAAGGCCCTTATCAGGATGAAGATGAAATTGACAATCCTCTTACAACTGATATACAACAAGCCATCGATCAAAAAGGTATTCCTTACAAAGGAATCGGTATTGGTTATGGCGATGGTGTAGTCGACAACGAAAGATTCGGAATGCGTAAATTCCTTTATCATAACTCTGGATTGGCGACTAACGGGCCACCCCAGGTGCCGGCACATTATTACAACTACTTGCGAGGATATTGGAAAAACGGCCAACGAATGGCCTATGGTGGAAACGCGCTCACCGAAGGAAGCGGAGCGAATCTTTCCATTCCTGCCGATTACATGTTTCCCGGTGACACTGATCCGTACCACTTCGGAACAGGTGGAGTAAATACTGAACCATGGACCGAAATAAGCAGTGGCAATCCGCCCGCCGATAGGCGATTCATGCAAAGTGCAGGGCCATTCACCCTTGAACCCGGCGACTACAACAACATAACCGTTGGGGTTGTATGGGCTCGCGCCAACGACGGGGATCCCTTTGCAAGTGTGGAAGCCGTGCGCATAGCCGATGACAAAGCACAGGCTTTATTCGACAATTGTTTTGAACTCATTTCCGGGCCCGATGCTCCTGATGTTACTGTTTGCGAGCTTTCCAACGAAATCATTCTGCAATGGACGAATGAAAATCCCTTGAGCAATAATTTCCATGAACAATACAACCTGCTCGATCCAACCATTCCTGAGTTCAATCCCGACGGCGTAGCATATACTGCCGACGAACGAAGCTACACGTTCCAGGGGTACATGGTTTATCAGCTAATAAATGAAAATGTATCCGCGGCCGAATTAGGCGACATCAACCAAGCCCGAATGATTGCGCAATGCGATGTGCAAGATGAAGTAAGCACTCTAATCAACTATAAACTCGATGCGACCACCGGACAAATTGTTCCGCAACTCGAAGTACAGGGTGCCAATGAAGGAGTATTCCATTCGCTTCGCGTCACAAACGACGCATTTGCACTTGGTTCACCACAACTGGTGAATCACAAAACCTACTACTTCATGGTGATTGCATATGGGTATAATAACTACGCTGATTTTTCATACACCACGCTGGGCGGACAAGATGAACCCTTTCTGCCATCACGCAAAGCAACGCTGCTCGAAATCCCCGTAGTAAAAGCCATCCCTCACAACGTTTCTCCCGAAAACGGAGGTACGATTGTGAACTCGGGTTATGGCGATGGTGTGCCACTTGTGCGCATTGAAGGAACCGGTAATGGCAAGAACGTCTTGAACCTTTCGGCCAAGGCCGAAAACGAAATTCTCAGTGCGCCTTACTACAGCGAAGAGGCAGAATATCTGCCCGGCGGTGGTCCTGTGCAAATCAAAGTGATTGACCCGCTGCGTGTGCCCGCCGGTGAATTCGAACTGAGCTTGGCCGGTCCCGATGGTC
>JAURKF010000334.1 GCA_030831885.1 Flavobacteriales bacterium | reverse complement strand
GGAGCTATTCGCTATCTGTCTTGCGGAGATGTTCGTAACCCGGATCTAGTTCTTGAAAGGTTGTATCGTGAAAATGTTCTTTCCATACTCGTTGAGGGTGGTGCGCTTGTTTTACATACTTTCCTGAAAAGTGGCTTGTGGGATGAGGCCCGAGTAATAACTGCCCACAAAACCATAGGTGCAGGACTTCTTGCCCCTAGATTATCGGACTCCCCTTATCAAGAAGAGGAAAGCTCATCCGATATAATCCGCTACTTCAAGAATCCGGTCTAGTTGAGGTGTATCATTGTCCCATGATTTTTTTACTGCTGAGCATTCTCACAAATGCGGCTCTTTACTCAATCTTCAAGATGTTTGATCGGTTTCAAGTTCAAACCTTGCCAGCCATTGTTGTGAACTATTTTATTGCATTTATCATAGGTATTTGCTTTGTCCCCGATTTGCAGTGTGCTTTAAGCTCAGCGGTTGAATTTCCAATTTGGACCACAGGCGCGTTGTTGCTTGGTATTGTCTTTATTTTCGTATTTAACCTTACAGGAACAACGGCTAGAAAGTTGGGCGTTTCAGTGACTACCATCGCCTCTAAAATGTCGCTAGCCCTTGCTGTAATGCTGTTTGTATGGATTGATCCTGCAGAAAAAATGAGTATGGTAAAGCTCTTGGCAATCATACTTGCCCTTGTAGGAGTCTATTTATCCTCAATAAAAGACATCGGCGCCAAGTTGCAAATGGGATCATTAATGTTGCCTGCTCTAATTCTCTTGGGAGGTACAACGATTGACTTTGGAATAGCCTACTTCTCATCATTTCCTGCCAACGAAAATGAGCTGAAGTTGTATTCGTGTTTGTCGTTTGGTATGGCCGGTCTTTGCGGAGCCATTCTGATGACCTATCAGCTTATCCGAGGAATGATAAAGGTTACAATGCGCGATTTTGTAGGAGGGGCTGTACTTGGGACTGTCAACTACGGCTCCATTCTATTTCTGGTCCTTTCCTATGATGCTGGCATCATGCAGAAATCTGAATTGCTGCCGGTCAATAACCTCGGAGTGGTGCTGGTATCTGCATTTTCTGCAGTCCTGTTTTTCAAAGAAAAACTCACCTCCTACAATTGGTTAGGCTTGGCCCTCAGCGTAATTGCTTTAGTATTACTTCTCTGATTACTTGCCGTTGAGTTCAGCTTCTCGCTTAGCTCGCTGCATCGGGTTTTCGCGTGATCTTCCTTGTGATTCCTTGAACAACTCAAATCGGGTAGGAGTGACGCGCTGTGGCCAGCTATTATTCGAAAGATCTACATCAGCTGTCTCGAGCTGAGGATCGAGAAGAATCGACTTTACTTCACGTTCGCAGGCAAAAACTTTATTTACTTCCTTCTCGCTGCGTTTCCATATCTCGGCAGGTATGTTTACTCGTCGCTTAGTGCCATCCATAAACTCGAGTTCGAAAATCAGCGGCATTATTAATCCACCTTTGTTCTCAACGGTAACCTGATAGTAAAGCATGTTTTTCGACAGTAGTTCTTTCTCCTTATCAGTTAGTTTTTTCACGTATTCATCATATTCAACCCGATCGAGGGCCGTAACCTTGTATGGATCGTAGGTTGTGTAGAAGTCGCGCATATCGGCATCAACCTCCACCTCTGTTTTTAATTTTTCCGTTACGTCACGTTGTAATGAAATGTCGGGTGCAGCGTCATTTTTCTTTCCTTTTTCGAGTGCTTTTTCAATTTCAGGATTGTGCGTGTTGAGGCGGAAGATTTTCACGTCCTTCAGATTCATATCGCAATGGTCGGTGCCATAAAACCAACCTCGCCAAAACCAGTCGAGATCCACGGCGCTTGCATCTTCCATAGAGCGGAAAAAGTCATCAGGTGTAGGATGACGAAATGCCCAGCGTCGGCAATACTCTTTGAAGGCATAGTCGAATAGTTCCCGGCCCATGACAGTTTCCCGCAAAATGTTTAGCGCTGTTGCAGGTTTACCGTAAGCATTATTTCCAAACTGGTAGATGCTTTCGCTATTGGTCATAATTGGACTCATCGTGCTTTTATCTCCGCGCATGTAGTCAACAATGTAGCGAGCAGGTCCGCGTCGGGTAGGGTAGTTCCGGTCATATTCCTTTTCTGCCAAATACTGAACAAATGTGTTGAGTCCTTCGTCCATCCATGTCCATTGGCGCTCGTCGCTGTTGATGATCATAGGGAAGAAGTTGTGACCCACTTCGTGGATAATAACCGATATCATTCCGTCGCGTGTGCCTTGGTCGTAGGTACCGTCTTTCTCCGGCCTTCCGCCGTTGAAGCAAATCATGGGGTATTCCATTCCCATCCATTTGGTATGAACGGAAATGGCAACAGGGTATGGGTAGTCAATGGTGTGCTTGCTGTAGCTGCGAAGTGTGTGCGCAACCACGCGCGTGCTGAATTGGCCCCACAGCGGATTACCTTCTTTGGGGTAATACGACATGGCCAGCGGAGTTTTGCTGCCAATCTTCACAGCTTGTGCATCCCATATAAATTTCCTCGAGTTGGCGAAAGCAAAGTCGCGAACATTTTCTGCCTTAAAGTGCCAGGTTTTTGTTTTTGAAGTGTCCTTGTTTTTTTCCTTCTTCTCTGCTTCTTCCTGCGTTACGATTATAATCGGTTCGTCGCTCGTTTTGGCCGCGTTGAAGCGCTTTAGCTCCTCTGCGTTGAGAACATCTTTTCCATTTTGCAATACGCCCGTTGCAGCAACCACGTGGTCGGCAGGAACCGTAATCTTCACATCGTAGTTTCCGAAATTGAGCGTGAATTCTCCCATTCCCAAAAACTGCTTGTGCTGCCAGCCTTGATTGTCGCAATACACCACCATGCGCGGAAAAAACTGCGCCATGGTGTAGAGATAATTTCCATCTTCTTCAAAATACTCGTAGCCGCTTCTGCCGCC
Organism: Flavobacteriales bacterium; assembly: GCA_030831885.1. The sequence continues at coordinate 2,654 of JAURKF010000334.1, read as the reverse complement.
GAGTCGAATGCGGTCGTTGATATTGTACCACCACTTGATTTTGAATACGAATGTGCCGCCCGGTTTCAAAGTCTGAGGTAAATCAATGCGCATCATCGTTTTGTTCACGGTGTATGGAAGCGTTTTACCGGACGCGTCTTGTACATAATCCAGTTTGAAACCGCCATCATACCAAGGGTTGAGGTCAACCAAATCGTTGTAGCTTACGTTTTCGCCAATTTTCATTTGTTCGATGGCATAGCTGTCGGCATCCTTGGCGAAGGCGTTTTGATCCAGCTGCAGCCAGATATAGCTCAGTGCATCGGGTGACTGGTTGAAGTAGGTAATGGTTTCATCTCCATATAATGTCTGTGTCGCATCATCGATGGTGATGTTCATCACATAGTCGGCTCGTTGCTGCCAGTAGGCATTTCCCGGTGCGCCGCTCGCGGTACGCTGCTCGTTGGGTGTCGCCAACTCCGGACCTAGTTGCTTGAATTTGTCTTCCCAATACTTCGTAGGTTCGGTTTGTGCAACTGCTGCAACGGGCAGCAAAAAGGCGAGGAAATAAATGAATTTCATAATAGAATGTGATGTTCAAATGTAGGGTAATTTGTGTTCGCACAGTTGTCCTGTAATCGTATAACGTGCTTACTTTTGTTGCATAACAGACTATGCATGCGCCCACTTACTGAATTAGATGAAGTTCTGCTGGAAGAAATGATGGAGGCGGAAGGCCGAAAGCTCATTCTTTTCAATGATGATGTTCATACGTTCGATTTCGTTATTGAAGCATTGATAGAGGTTTGTGGTCATGAATTATTACAGGCCGAGCAATGCACCGTAATTGTGCATTACAAAGGAAAGTGCGCAGTGAAAAATGGAACGTGGGAAGAATTGGAGCCCATGTGCACAGCGTTGTTGGAGAGAGGATTGACAGCGGAGATACAGGGGTGAGGAGGAAGGGATAAGGGTTAAAGGGTAAAGGATAAGGGGTGAGGGATATGGGATAAGGGGTAAGGTGTGAGGGGTAAGGTGTGATGGACAGTGTTGGATGCGCAACCTAAACCTTCTAATAATTGTCGTTAGTGACGCGCTGTTGTGCGTCCTGCTAATAAAAAGCAAGACGTTGATTTTGCATTCTTTCCGCGTAACAAAAAAATTAATGACGCACTGTGCGTCGCACAACAAAAAATGAAAAGAAACATACTATTTCTAACAACAGTATCACTTGTCGTTTTGATTTTTAACGCTTGCGATACAGTACCCATTAGCGGTAGAAAGCAATTGCGACTCATGAGTGAGCGCGACATGATTGGTATGTCATTTCAAGCGTACGACGAGTTCTTGGACACGAGTAAAGTTCTACCGGAAACACACAAGGATGTTATAATGGTTCGCCGTATTGGTAATCGTATCAAAGAATCTGTGGCGAAATTTCTCACGGATAATGGAGAACAGAAGCGACTTGAAGGGTTTGATTGGGAATTTAATGTGGTTGACGATCCCACCGTCAATGCCTGGTGCATGCCCGGTGGAAAGGTGGTTGTCTATACAGGTATTTTACCGGTTACAAAAGATGAAAAGAGTTTGGCTGTGGTAATGGGACATGAAATAGCTCATGCTATTGCACGCCATGGTAATGAGCGTATGAGCCAGGGGCTGGCTGTTCAGCTTGGCGGGTTGGCTTTGAGTGTTGCACTTTCTGACCACGCTCCTGAAACTCAAAATATCTTTATGCAATCCTATGGCATCGGTTCAAACTTGGGGATACTTGCCTATAGTCGCAATCATGAAAGTGAAGCCGACAAGTTGGGCCTTGTATTCATGGCTATGGCAGGCTATGACCCGCAAAGCGCCATCGGTTTTTGGGAGCGTATGTCACAACAAGGCGGACAAGCCCCACCGCAGATATTAAGTACCCATCCAAGTGATGAAAAACGCATCGCTGATCTTAAGGCTTTCATGCCCGAGGCTTTGAAGTATTATAAACCCTGACGCAGGATAGATATGAGCGATTTAAGTTTTGATGAGTTTACGGAGAGCACTTCGGAGCAATGGATGAATCTAGTACAAAAGGAGTTGGGCGATCGAACCGTAGATTCCTTGCAATGGGAAGTTGAAGAAGGAGTGGTTGTTGGGCCCTATTCAACGGATACCCGGACTGACTTCAGTATATTCTTCAGCCCTGTTGCGGAGCAGTATCAATTGATTTCGCATACGGATGCGAAGGAATGGAACAGGCTTGCTCTTGATTCACTAATGGGTGGGACGAATACATTGGGCATGGATTGCGAAGGTCTAACACCCGCTTCGTTGGAAGTGTTGCTCAATGGTATTGAAGTAGCTTACATCAGTATTCACTTCGTAAACATGCATGATGTGCATGAATGGGCTTCGGCTTTTGCGTTGTATTGTGATGCGCACGCGATTGATTGTGCCCAGCTTAATGGTTCATTCGAGATGTCGAAGGTTGATTTACCTTCAGACGAAATGAAGAAATGGCTTGATCAATCACGCGCAATTTTCAAGCGTTTTAGAGTAGTGACAATCGATGCGGTAAGGGTTCATGAACAGGGAGGAAGTATTGTACAGGAATTGTCATGGGCGCTTGCAGCGGGACATTCTGCCTTAGTTTCATGTATGGAATGCGGCATGAGTATCGATGAAGCATC
>JAURKF010000333.1 GCA_030831885.1 Flavobacteriales bacterium | reverse complement strand
TGCCATTCACTATCAATAGGACGTTCTAAGAGTTTGGTCCAACCGCGCGAAAACCGAACACTGTATGTTGAGTCGTCAACCACAAAGTTGCGCAGACTATCGTTGCTCCAATTTCCAATCGAACCAAATTGGCAAGTCTGCCCAATCAACTCCGCCGCTTCGGTATTAGCGTGCACAGCATCTTCAAATGCACTAAGCGGCAGCGAATACCAAGTAAACTGATTATCCCCTGCAATGGAGTCTGCAAACTGCAGCAGTCGATGCTCTTTGCTGCCCAAATGAGCTCGATCGGCCAACACCAGTAAGGGCCGATTATCCTGAAAATGAGAAACGATGGATGGTACTTCCATGAGTTCCCAGGCCATGCCGCACGAAAGAAAAGACTGACTCAAGGAAGTGCGCGACATTACCACAGCAGTCGATGGAATTCCCAAGGCAAATGACGCGTCGTATAATTTTCGCATTGCTTCATCTTCACCTGTTAAACCAATATTCTCTGAGCCCACATGTACATACGGAAGCGGATGTATGGCTTGAAACTTCTCTTTATCTATAAACGAAAACTCTTCCCGTTTTCCTGAAAGCGCCTGGTCGCGGTTATTGGAAATGCGTTCGCTTACTTGCTGCATACGCGCATGACCTTCCACTAGTAAAATCAAACACACAACAATCGCAGGAACATGCATCCATCGCGAGCGACCTGCATGGCGCAAGAACAAAGAGAAAGCTACGAACGCAATTGCATAAAAGGCTACGAAAGCGAATCGGCCAATCCCCCTGAACTGTTGCACTGCTCCTAACTTATACAATAGGTTTTCAAATCCGAGATTGAACGGGAAAGCCAGGGAAGCCAACACACTCAGAATGCCTCCAATGGCAAGTGCTATAAAGGAGGTCGGTAATGCATCGGCCTGAATCTTCTTCCATTTCAAACGAACCAATAAAACAAGTGCAAGCATAAAAGCTATGCACGTGGAAAACCCGACAAATGCAAGCCCCTCCCATTCCAAGGGTGCTGACGGTTTCAAAAATGCGAACCAACTTTCATAGGGCATCCCAAACGGATAGAGGTAACTCCAAATTGACGAGCGATAAACTAAAAATCCCCAGGGAATGGAGGTACGGTCGATTACATCTGAACTTCCATTCATAAGAAGCTGCAGCATCGCAACGGGAACTGCAAAAAGCAACAAAGCTTGCAGAAGAAATTGCATCTTAGATGGAATGCCTGAACGAAACAAGTAGGCCACACCGAAACCGAACATTAGTATCACCGCAAAGAACAAGTAGTAAAACTGAATAAGTCCTAGCATGAACAAAACGACAGCCATAAAGGCCGCTCGAAACCAACTCGACTTAGCTGATTCTTTCAGCGAATCAAAGTATCGCATCATCAGCCAGAGCAGAAGCGGAATAGCCCACATAACCGACAAAGCAAAATGTCCGCTGAAGCGCTCCCATTGTTGTGAAAGCATGACGATTCCGATGCTGTATGCCGACGAGTAAGGTCCGGAGACTCCGAGACGCATCAATATCAAAAACACAAAGACTGTTGCCAGAATTCCGCTGCTCAGCAGAAACACATTCGATACTCCCACCATCGAATCACAACCTCCCAACCACCGTGCTGCGTTGCTGAGCAGCGGTTGACCACCGGTAAAAAAAATGCTCTCTCCAAATGGATAATTGAGCGAGTGCTGTTGCCAGTCCGTGGAGTCGTATCGAGCGTGCCAAGCCGTTTGATAATAGCCTTGCAGCCCATCGCCGGAAGAAGTAAAAAGGTAGCTGTCGGGAGCACGCCAGATATCACCGAAATAGAACAACGATATCAAGCAAGCTCCGAGGAGTGTTATCCAGAAAAAGCGATTAGCCATTCGGGCGCTTTTCGATTCGTATTTCGATAAACTTACTCACCGGCGTCTTGCTTCGATCAGCGAAACTATCGATGGGGACCAGGCAATTGGTTTCGGGAAAATACGTAGCGCAGCATCCCTTTGGGATATCGAACTCAATGACGTGAAATTGCTCTGCCTTGCGCGTAACCCCCGAATACTCGCCCACCAAATCGACCAGCTCACGCTCCTTCAGAAACAATGCATCCATATCGTTTCGGTTCATGAGTATCACGCGCCGTTCATTGCGAATACCACGGTAACGGTCATCGAGGCCGTAGATGGTTGTATTGTATTGATCGTGGCTGCGTATGGTCATCATGACTAAGTGCCCCGGGCGCACAGCAATGTCGGGCATCGGATTGATGGTAAACAACGCTTTACCCCCTGCTGTGGTGAAGCGACCTTCCCGCGGACCATTGGGCAGATAGAAGCCATCGGGCTGACGCACGCGGCTATTATAATTCTCGAAACCCGGAATAGAGCCCTCGATATGATTGCGGATCAAATCATAATTATCGCGAGCAGCTAACCAATCGATGGGTTTGCCATTTCCAAAAAGCACTGCTGCCAATTCACACACAATGGCAGGCTCACTTCGCAAATGCGGGGAAGCAGGCTCCATGCTTCCGCGCGACGATGAAACCACTCCCATCGAATTTTCGACGGTGACGAATTGCATGCCGCCCATCTGCGCATCACGCTCGGTGCGACCTAAGCAGGGCAAAATGAGAGCTCGCTCACCCGTAACCAAATGGGCGCGATTGAGCTTGGTGGATACCTGCACGGTGAGCTTACACTTTTGCATGGCCTTTCCTGTAAACTCGCTATCCGGCGTTGCGGAAATAAAATTGCCGCCCATAGACATGAAGACCTTCACTTTGCCTTCATTCATGGCCTCGATGGCTTCCACTGTATCATATCCATGTTCGCGTGGCGATTGAATTTTGAAATAGCGATCGAGGTTGTCCAAAAATTCAGGCTTGGGTTTTTCATAGATACCCATGGTGCGGTCGCCCTGCACATTGGAGTGGCCTCGCACAGGGCACAAGCCTGCTCCCTTCTTTCCTACTGCTCCGCGCAGCAGGTGCATATTCACAACC
>JAURKF010000332.1 GCA_030831885.1 Flavobacteriales bacterium | reverse complement strand
TAAATCATATAAACAAAAAACAAACATGAACAATTTAGTAATTTTAATGGGTGGCGGTGCAGCTGGAGGAAATCCAATAACTCAAATAGTACCTTTAGTATTAATAGTAGTTGTATTTTATTTTTTCATGATTCGTCCTCAAATGAAAAAGGCCAAGGAACAGAAAAAATTACAGGAAGCTGTGAAAGTGGGCGACCGTATTATGACCATCGGTGGCATTCATGGCGAAGTCATTGAAACTGACGAAACCACCGTGGTCATCAAGCTCGATCAAGGTCGCATGCGCATTGAAAAGGCTGCTCTCAGCGTTACCAAGGAACCAAGTGAAGGACAAGGAAAATAAATCCCCATTAACTACTTTCGGAGCAAATCAAGACTATGAAAAAATTCATCTTCTTTTCGCTTTCAGCCATGCTTATGGGTGGTTGCGACCATAGCCACAATCATTCAAAAGCCGAAGAAGGAGCCATAACACGCGAGTTTTACGGCGACTCATTCGATATCTCAGCGAGTATTCCGGTTTCGGCGATAACTGCGCAATTAGACGGGAAGGACACCCTTTTTACGACAATCGATGGTATCATTGACCAGACATGCCCGAATGCCGGATGCTGGATGAATATGCGTCTCGACAGCGGTGTTCAGAAAATTACTACCGACCATGTTTTCTTTGTACCGCTCGAAGGATGCGAAGGCTTGAATGCTAAAGCCAAGGGTAAGGCATTCTACAATGAAATCAGTGTTGAAATGCTCAAACATTACGCTCAGGAAGAAGGTAAATCGGAGACAGAGATAGCAGCAATCACAGCTCCAAAGCGAGTGCTGAATTTCGTTGCAACCGGAATTATGATTGAAGGATACAAGGAGCCCGTAGGCGGCGCTGTGCAGGGCACATGCAATCACGACCATGGCGATGGAGAACACCACGACCATGAACATCCTGAATCGACTGAAGAGGGTAATCACTAACCCCGTCTTCTTCCTAAGCCCTACCCATGGACAAATACCGCATACTGGTTGTCGAAGATGAGGAGAGCTTGATAACTGCGCTTACCATCAATTTGGAACTGGAGGGCTACCATGTGGTTGCAGCCCGCAATGGTCACGTGGCATTGGATAAATTCAGGAACCAACATTTCGATCTTGCAATTCTTGATGTAATGCTTCCCCTAATGGATGGATTCTCCGTTTGTCAAACGATTCGACTGGAGGGCAATACAACACCGGTTTTATTTCTTTCTGCAAAAGGATCAGGGAAAGACCGAGTCGAAGGATTGAAAATTGGTGGAGACGATTATCTCACAAAGCCATTCGATTTGGAAGAACTTATGCTTCGAGTCCGAAAGCTTATCAGGCGGCATGAAGGTTCACATTCTCTTGCCGATATTTACGAATACTCGTTCGGTAAACTCAATCACATCAACTTTCTCAATTTCACCATTCGCGGTTGTAACGGACAAGAAACTGTCATCAGCAAGAAAGAAATCATGTTGCTAAAACTATTGATTCAGAGGAAAGGAGAAGTGGTAAGTCGCGAGGAGATACTGGAGAAAGTTTGGGGATACGATGTTTTCCCTAGCACACGCACTATCGATAATTATATACTAGCTTTCAGAAAATACTTTGAGGCAGATTCACGCAATCCGCATCATTTTCATTCCGTTCGTGGAGTTGGTTATCGATTTACAGATTAAGCACTCTCTAACACACGCTGAACCTCCTGCGCAATAATTTCAGTATTCGTATTGCTTTTATTCTTCTGCTGTTGAAGGTACTGCTTCCAGGCAACCGCCTCGGCCAATTGTCCCAACGTTTGGAACTTAAAATTGGATGCCGTCTTATTCAACAGAAAAATTGAACCGGCACATAGAAGCATTCCGATTGCGCTCAGAAACCAGTCCATGCCGATACCCAGCGGAATAAATGCAAAAAATAGGACTACCGAGATTCCGTATAGAATAGAATTGGGTTTAAGAACATCCAGACTAATTCCTGAAACACGGGACCATTCGGTAACCCGCCCCCGTCGATTAGCACGTGGGATAAAATTGTCCAACGGAGTTTCCACAGAAATTTCCGACTCCTGAAGCCCCATATGCTTCAATGCCCCTTTCAAAACAGCATATGCGCGCTCTGTTGTCAATTCACCGCTAATCTCGTCTGAAATACGTTGCACGAGAATGTCATGTAAACTAGATGAGGAATAATCAACCGAATGGAATTCCTTCGGGTCTATTGAACAGTTGAAACGACGATTCAATACCTCCAAAATCACCCCGATTTGCTGCGAAGAATAGAATTTAGACATAAAAATTGGAGGGCGAAGATAGTCTCAGGCAAGAGGAAAAAACAATATGATATAGGCAATCCCATGAAAAAACCACCAAATCGGCCTTAAAACCCCACTGAAAATTAACACGTTAAAAAAACAGCAACGAAATAGGCAACCCCCCGTTTCGAATGTCGTCTTAAGTATGGTTGCGCAGTTTTTCCAGAACTGCGTTGGTTTCAAAATTTTCCTTGCAGGTTTACAAAAAGGGGTTCGACGTGAATCCCTTTTTTGTTGGTTGCAATCAAACTGCGACTTGAAAAACTCACTTGCTACGTCAACAATCCGTAATCCCTAATCCCTAATCTGTAATCACTCCCTCCCTAGAATTTCGTCGACAGTTCCAGCCGTCACCGCATGGTAATTCGGACGGGCTTTCCCATAAATACTCACGGCCAAGTCGCGCTGTCCGCTTGTAACCAATGCCTCGTATAAAGGTGAAACGAACTTTCGCCTTCCAACGGTAGTCAGGAATTTTTCCAACTCATCGTATGCCGGAGTGTACTTCTTGTAAATCGCCTGCTCGAGCCAAGCAAAAAGCACTTCATTGTTTCCTGTGGCCGATATGCCATAGAGTTTGTCGAGCGACGCCAACCGAGAAGCTATCACTCCTTCAGAAAAATTGCTGATGAATCGGTATCGCTCTTGATAAGACCACTTATTCCATGGCAGATCGGTATCTTTCACCTTATAGGCCTCCCAATCAACTCGCAGCTGGTCCACCCTAGCGAGCTCATCGCTTTGAACGATGGGAATGTTTGATGGCAGCCCTTCCCCATAAACCCATGCTTGAATGTCTATCTTCTTCTCCAACTCAGCATCAATTAGGTTTGCTTTCAGGTATTCAATAAATCGCTCAGTATCCATCACTTGAAACTTATGGGTATCGAAGTAGCTCAATAAAAAGGTATCAAACTTTTCCCGACCGACAGTTTCCTCGATAAGTCGCAAGAAAAAATACCCCTTGTTATAAGCAATGTCGGTCATGCCATCATCCGGGCTGCGACCTTCGAGCGACAATTTGAGGCGTGTATCTTCCGGGTGGGATGAAGCCTTGATTTCTGCTAAGGTCGCATCCAGATCTTGACGACTCAGTTGCGCAAGCATTTCAGCACGCT
>JAURKF010000331.1 GCA_030831885.1 Flavobacteriales bacterium | reverse complement strand
TCATTTAAGTCATGTTTTGCTCGAGCTGAGTCATCAGCTACCTGCGCAAGCGCCCCTTAAGGATTTTATCCATCACAATACGCTGCATGCGTTTCAGCATCTAACTTTTAAAGAAGGAACTCGAAAAGCCTCTCGACGTTTCGGTTACCGTGTTCTTTTACCCTTGAAAGAATACAGACAAGCCTATCATTCAGGTCGCATCAATCGTGATATGCTGATTCGTCTTATAGAAGACCAGAATGGAATAGCAGATTCCCAAGAATGGCTCGACCGATTGATACATAAAACCTTCGAAATTCCTGATCATCCTCGCATTGGGGCATTGCGCGGCCTGTGGAAGCGAAATTATAAAATCGATCTCGATGCACTTGTACACCCGTTGCTGTTTCGCATACTGTGCAACTTCCTCGATCAAGGAATCTCCATTTGGGAGTTTCCTATAAAAGATATGTGCTTTCTGGATGCCGTTCGAACGTTAGAAGAAGACTCCGCAGTGAGCATATTTCGAACAAAACGAGGACGAACGATCCTTATGAATCGCTCTCTTGGTATAGAAGATCTGCTCGCTCAGCTCATTGGAAACAGCAGTAACTATGCGCAGTATTTGTTCGATCAACAATTTGCTCATCAAGGTTGGTCGGGCATGGTAGCGGCAGTTGAACAACACCCCCATACACTACTCGATAAGCGTGATATCAAGCTCGAAGAACTTATTTTCTTTGAATTGGCGCTCGAAATTGATGCGCTCGAATACAGGCTAGGCGACCAATGGAAGCCGCTTGAAAAGGAATTGACAGATAGCATTCACAACCTCTTTGAAGAAATCGCTGCATCAGAGTTGGAAGAGGTACTCTTTTTATGGCATCAAGCATACGAGTGGAGTTATTACGATATGGTTCTGGGCGGAATTCATACGCCGAACACTGAACTAAGAGAACAGCGAAACCATAGCTTTCAGGCAGTATTCTGCATCGACGATCGTGAATGTTCACTTCGTCGATACCTCGAAAATGAAGATTCTAATTGCTATACCTATGGCTCGCCCGGTTTTTTTGGAGTTGAATTTTACTTCCAACCGGTCGATGGAAAATTCACTACGAAACTCTGTCCTGCTCCCGTAAATCCAGCCTTTCTGATAAAGGAAGTCTCAACCGATACCAAACGCAAACGCGACTTGCATTTGGGAAAAGAAGCGCACTCTATGCATAGTGGATGGCTTATTAGTCAAACATTGGGTTTCTGGTCGGCACTTAAATTAGCCATCAACGTATTCAACCCGAGATTTCAACCGGGTGCAGCTTCCTCGTTCAATCATATGAGCAAGAAGGCTGAGTTACAAATCGATCGCACCTCCGAAGAAAAAGTAGGCGATTTATTCGCCGGATTTTCTGCCAAAGAAATGGCAGCGCGTGTGGAAACAACCTTACGGAGCATAGGGCTCGTGCGCGATTTTGCTCCGATGATATATATTGTAGGTCATGGAGCAAGCAGCACCAACAATCCGCATTATGCAGCATACGACTGCGGCGCGTGTTCAGGAAGAGCCGGCTCTGTCAATGCTCGCGTTTTCTGCGCAATGGCCAATAAACCTGCTGTGCGCGCCCTACTAGCTGAAAATGGAATTCATATTCCCGACACAACACAATTTGTAGGAGCATTACATGATACCACTCGTGACGAAATAGAATTTTTCGATGAGCAATCGCTTTCCAATGAAAATGCTCAACAACATCAAAAAAATATACAGTCATTCAATCATGCCCTCACGAAAAATGCACGTGAACGGTCTAGAAGGTTCATCAATGTCGATTCGACCACTGACATGAGTGCAATTCATGAGCGAATAAAAATGCGCTCTATAACACTGTTTGAGCCTCGACCCGAATTAAACCATGCTACCAATGCTGTTTGCGTCGTTGGACGACGCGACCTCACCTCCCATCTGTTTTTAGATCGCCGTGCATTCATGAATTCGTTCGATTACAGGGTGGATCCGCAAGGAAATTATTTATTCCCAATACTGCGCGCTGTCGCTCCTGTATGCGGTGGAATCAACCTAGAGTATTTTTTCTCGCGTGTAGATAATCATAAACTAGGTGCAGGTTCTAAGCTGCCACATAACGTTATGGGGCTATTTGCAGTGGCCAATGGAATCGATGGCGATTTGCGCCCGGGCTTGCCAAGTCAAATGATTGAACTACATGAGCCGGTAAGATTGCTCGTTGTCGTCGAGCATTTTGGAGATATCATTTTAAATGTTATTCAGCGTGATGAATCTACCTATGAGTGGTTTAAAAACCAATGGGTAATGCTGGCCGCTGTGCATCCTTTAACCCGCTCTATTTCCATCTTCGAAAATGGAAAGTTCCATCCATACGCTCCAAAGTATTCTCCTCCATTGATTGAAAATATTGATGACTTCGTATTGCTGAATTCAGAAAATATTCCTGTTGTAAAAATTGCTTAATAATGCCACACCACTTCCTGTTCATATTTATTCTTATACCTCTCGGGGGGTTCCTGCTTTCGCTAGCCCTTCCGAGAAAAAGAGAAAACACTATTGCTTGGAGTGTATTCTCATCAGTTCTTATCAACTTCATATTAGCCATTGCCTACATAGTATATTGGGTTTATTCGGGATGTAAGACGATGGACGAACGTGATTTGTTGGTTTACGGAACCGAGCATTACGAATTTTTTATTGATTTCTACTGGGACAAAGTGTCAATGGTTTTCTTCATCGTTGGCTCATTTCTGGTGCTACTTGTTGCGCGATATAGTCAATATTACATGCATAGAGAATCAGGCTATAAGCGGTTCTTCAATACACTTATATTTTTCTATCTGGGATATTCGATTGCTGTTCTAGCAGGGAATATTGAAACATTGTTTATTGGCTGGGAGTTTTTAGGCATCAGTTCATTCTTGCTTATTGCCTTTTACCGTGATCGTTATTTACCCATCAAAAACGCCGTAAAAGTTTTCTCCATTTATCGTGTTGGTGATGTAGGAGTAATATTGGCTATGTGGATGAGCCATCACTTGTGGAATGCCAACATAACGTTCTCTCAAATGGCTGAAGCGAATTCAGAAAACATGATGGACTTATCCACCATTGCGGTGAATCACGCACTTTCTGAACATTCTGCAATGGGCGTATTCATTTCACTCGCTATACTGGTCACCGCAGCCGCGAAGTCGGCTCAGTTTCCATTCTCCTCGTGGTTGCCTCGCGCTATGGAAGGACCTACTCCTTCGAGCGCCATTTTCTATGGATCATTATCGGTGCATTTAGGTGTGTTTTTATTACTTAGAACATTTCCTATTTGGGAATCGCAATGGACCGCTCGCTGGCTCATTGGTGCCATTGGGTTGATTACTGCCTTCGTTGCGAGCGGTATTGCCCGCGTTCAATCATCCATCAAAGCGCAAATTGCCTATGGAAGTGCTGCTCAAATTGGACTCATCTTCATTGAGCTTGCATTTGGTTGGACCAACTTGGCATTATTTCATTTTGCCGGCAATGCATTTCTAAGGACCTACCAATTATTAGTTTCGCCTTCAACTGTTTCTTACCTGATTCGCGAACAGTTTTTCAATTTTCAGCCATCGGCAAAAACCATCGAGAGTTACTTGCCCAAGCGTCTTGCAACAACACTTTATGTGCTCGGCATGAAAGAGTTTTTCCTTGATGGAATGCTCTATCGTTTCTTTTGGCAACCATTCAAGATGGTCGGTAGGAAATTAAATTTTCTACATGGATGGCCATTAGTTTTCATCCTATCGATTATGGTTGCAGTGCCTGCGGTCGTGCATTTCGCACATATCAAGCTTTCGGAGAGCATACAACACACATTCAGTTTTGTATTTGCTCTCTTCGGAGTGATAATGGTTCTAAAATCCTTTACCGAACGCAAGCAGGTTTTCATCGCTTGGTGGCTGGTAGTAGCCAACCATTTATCCGTTGCGATTGCAATTTCGCTCAACGAAAATTACGGTATGAGTCACAACATAATTTACCTCAGTGGCATCATGGTAGGCGGTTTGATGGGTTACTTGCTACTCATGTTTTTGAAAAAGCAAGCAGTAAACATCGACCTAGATCGATTTCATGGATATGTCAAACATTACCCGAAATTGACTATGGGATTCTTCTTTTGTTGCCTTGCACTTTCGGGATTTCCTATCACACCAAGTTTTATTGGTGAAGACTTAATCTTCGGTCACATACACGAAAATCAATTCGGGCTAGCCGTATTGGTCTCCCTCAGTTTTATACTGGATGGCTTAGCGCTGATCAGAATATTCGCTCGAATATTCTATGGGCCATCCGTTCGTTCTATATATGAAGCTTCTTATCGATCATCATAAAAACATGAAAAAGAAAATTATACCAACTGACGGTCTGCTTGGATTGCGTCAGAATTACAAATCAGATGCACTTTCCGGCTTTCTCGTTTTTCTATTGGCTTTGCCATTAAGCCTCGGTATTGCCGGCGCCTCTGATTTTCCACCATTGTATGGTCTTGTTACCGCAATGATTGGCGGATTATTGGTGGGACTGTTGGCTGGATCACCGCTTACAATTAAAGGGCCTGCCGCCGGTCTCATCGTTATAGTAGCCGGATCTGTGGCCGAACTTGGAAATGGCAATCAAATGATTGGTTGGAAACTCGCTCTGGGTGCAATAGCAGTGGCGGGACTTATACAGATTCTATTTGGCTTGTTAAGGTTTGGTTCGTTCAGTGATTTCTTTCCTATTGCCGCCGTTCATGGCATGCTGGCAGCAATCGGCATTATAATTATCAGCAAGCAAACGCACATACTATTTGGAATGAACCCGGTAAACGAAGAGGGTAAACCGATGGTGCATCCGTTTGAGTTATTAATCGAATTAAAGAATACTCTGCTTCACGCATCTGAGCATCCCAAGGTTATGTGGGTAGGGTTAATTAGTTTGGCTATTGTTTTTCTTTGGCCAAAGGTTCCCGGAAAATTCCTGAGAAGAATTCCTGCAGCCGTTATTGTGTTGATAGTTGCTATTCCATTTGCCAAATTCTTGGAGCTTCAGAATGTCTCAGAAATTCGAGATGCCGCCGGAAATGTCATTCAAAAGGCGTATTCACCTATGCTGACCTTCAACCGAAATTTGTTTGATATAATTGGGTTTAAAGCTGATTTTGCAGGATGGGAAACACCCTGGATTTTTGCCAAATATGTTGCAATGTTCGCATTGGTGGGGTCATTGGAATCCTTGCTTACGGTAAAAGCAATTGATATGCAAGATCCTTTTAAGCGCCGATCGAATCCGGATAAGGATTTAATAGCTGTTGGCATAGGCAACGTGGTTGCCGGACTGTTGGGTGGCTTGCCCATGATAAGCGAAGTCGCTCGATCATCTTCCAATGTTTCCAATGGCGCCAAGACACGTTGGTCCAATATCTTTCATGGTCTTTTTATTATGCTCTTTTTGTGCATCGACTTAGCTTTTGACAACGTTATTCCTAAGGCAGCATTGGCTGCCATGCTTATAGGTGTTGGATGGAAACTTGCCCACCCCAGGGAGTTGGGTTTAATGATCAAAACAGGAAAAGATCAGGCTTTCATTTTTATAGTTACGATTATAGCGACTCTTCTCACCGATTTGCTTTTAGGAATTGCGCTAGGAATACTTATCAAGTTTGTATTGCATGCATTCAGAGGTGTTCCAATCTCCATTTTTTTCAAGCCTAAAATGCAGGTGACCGGCAATACTATCTCTATTATGGGCGCAGCAGTATTCAGTAATTTTATTCCTATTAAGAAGAAGATTCAGTCTTTCGGTCTGAATGAAATCGTCACGCTTGATTGTACAAAATGCGATTTCATTGATCATTCGGTTGTTGAGTCTCTTTACCATATAAAAGATGATTTTATAGAAGAGAGCGGTGAATTAATAGTTTTGGGTATCGAGGAATTGAAACCGGTAGGCAACAGCAAACACAAGTTTGCAGCAGTCAAAAGAAAATGAATCTAGGATTTTTCAGAAATAAAATTGTTGGAGCAATCGCGGCTCTAGCCTTGTGTGGTGGCTCGCTACATGCCCAAAAGCAAATCGCTGATCAACACACTAGATGGGTGGCATATTTCGGCAACCACCGTCTGAATGATCACTGGGGATTTAACACCGAGTACCAGTGGCGCCGCGCCGATGGTTTTGAGCATTGGCAGCAATCACTGTTGCGATTGGGAGTGGATTATTATGCGAAGAACGGGGCACAATACACAGCAGGTTATGCATGGATTCATTCTTACCCATACGGCGAACAACCGATTGCTCATTCCACCAATGAGCAACGCATTTGGGAGCAGGTCATCACGAAGTCGAAAATCGGACGTATCGATGTGCAGCATCGTTATCGCCTCGAGCAACGATACATAGAAAATTGGGTGAAGGATAGTGAAGGCGTGTATGCTCAAAACGGATTTTATTTCCGTCAGCGCGTTCGTTACCGAATGTTGCTAACCGTGCCGATTTCACGCAAAGAAATGACCGATAAAACATTATTCTTCGCAGCGTATGACGAACCGTTCCTTGGTTTTGGAAAAGGAATCGGAAAGAATGTGCTGGATCAAAACCGACTTTACTGTGCGCTGGGTTGGCGCTTCAATGCTGCGTGCAATATTCAACTTGGATACCTCAATCAGTACATCGTAAAGAAAGATGGTATTCAGGCCGAACGCAATCACACATTGCAGGCGGCCATTACCTACAATCTTGATTGGCGGAAGAAGGAAGAGTGATTTGGAAAAACAAAGAGCCGGGTATCCGGCTCTTTGTCATTTAAAAAGGGTGGGCAATACTGGGTTCGAACCAGTGACCCCTACCTTGTCGAGGTAGTGCTCTAAACCAGCTGAGCTAATTGCCCAAAAGAAAAAATGAGCCGAAGCTCATTTCTTTTGAAGTGGACCCGGTGGGGGTCGAACCCACGTCCAAACAAGGAATTTCTAAGTTTTCTACATGCTTAGTTCGCAATTGGTTTTCGATGAATGCCAGGCCACGAACAGCCAAACATTCACTTAGCTTGAGTTTTTTAGCGATTACCTACAAGCGTCAGCTTTCGCGATCTCTTTTTGATGAAGCCTCATTGCCGGCGACCAAGAGCGGGGTCATCCGACGAGACAGTGCTTGTTCCGGACCCAGTCCGAAATTAGGCGTAATCACACCCGGTGATTAGGCTGCAAGCGCGTAAGAAGTGTTGTCATTTCTGACTTGCAGTTTCAGATTTAAGAGCTATCCTGCAAAACGCTCTGCATGCTTGCCCAGCTATTCTTCTTGCTGTCAAATCCGGGGAACGGGCCCAAAATTTTACTTGTTTTCACTGCTTTCGCAGTCCAACAATGCAATTCAAATAATTTTCAAAGAACGGCGCAAAGATAAATAGTCAAGGCACTTTTGCCTTCACAATTAACATTAACGAGTTTACTCTGTTCTTCCCGATGAATCAGGCAGAGGTTGGACGAATCGGTATTTTTGCCCAAAATTGATTCAATGACAATCAAGAAAATTGGCCTGATACGCGAAGGCAAAGTACCGCACGATCATCGGGTAGCGCTCACTCCCATGCAATGCGCACGAGTGAAGCAGGAATTGGGAGTAGAAGTGGTGGCGCAACCCAGCGCCATACGTCGCTTCACCGATGCCGAGTATAGTGCTGCCGGTATTTCACTTCAAGAAGACCTGTCCGATTGTGATCTGATTATTGGTGTAAAGGAAGTGCCTATCGATATGCTCATTCCCGGTAAGTCCTATATGTTTTTTTCGCATACCTTCAAGAAACAACCCTACAACGCCAAGTTGCTAAAGGCTATTCTTGACAAGAAAATTCGGCTCATCGATTACGAAGTCATCAAGGATAAAAACAAAAAGCGACTTATCGGATTTGGTCGTTATGCCGGAATTGTTGGGGCTTATCATGCATTCCGCGCCTTCGGTTTGAAACACGGACTATACTCCATCAAAGCGCCACACGAATGTGCTGATCGCGCAGAGCTGGAGCATCAATTGTCGCTAGTGCAACTGCCGCAAACCTTGCGTGTGGTTGTTACAGGTTTTGGTCGCGTGGGCAATGGCGCAGAGGAGATACTCAAACTTCTGCCCTTACGGCGCGTCAGCGAAGCAGAATTTTTAAGCGAAAATTGGAACGAGCCGGTTTACACGCATCTCGACACACAGGACTACTATGTGCGCAAGGATCGCGGCGGTTTCGAAAAATCCGACTTCTACAACAACCCTCAACTCTATCAATCATCACTTCCGGAAACTGTAGCAACTGCCGATCTTTACATTGCATGCCATTTATGGGCTTCTGGCAATCCGGTGCTTATCAACGCGCATGATCTTCAAAACTCAGCGTGGCGCTGCAAGGTGATTGCTGATATTAGTTGCGACGTGAATGGTCCCATTGCCTCTTCCTTGCGAGCTTCAGCCATTGCTGAACCATTGTACGGATATGATCCGACAACCGGTATGGAGTGCGACTGGAAGAATGAAGGTGCAATTTGCGTGATGGCTATTGATAATCTGCCGTGCGAGTTACCAAAGGATGCATCAGAAGATTTCGGTAATGAACTCATCCGACATGTACTGCCACTCATGGTGCAGGGCGACCCCGAGGAAATTATTTGGCATGCTACACAAACAACGTTGAGGGGAGAACTGACCCCCCATTTTGCCTACTTGAAAGAATATGCGGAAAGCGCAGGGAAATAACTACTGAGCATCGAAAGTGAACGTAATTGTGCCATCCTGCTTTCGCTTAGATGCACTATAATCAAACCTCCACTTTCGAGCATATTTCTCGGACTCTGCGCGAAGGCATTCGTTCGACGATGAGCTTCCCTCCTGAATGTGCGCATCTATAACTCTTCCAGATTCGTCGATACTGACAACCACCACCACAGTGCCGTTTGTTTTACATCGGTAAGTTGGAATTGGATTATCTAGTGGTTCGCGGCCCTTCATATTGAACGACGCTGTAACCGGCCCGCTGTAACTCTTGTTCTGCTGCTCTTTGAACCAGTCGTTTTCTCCTTTTCGATAGGTGCTATTATCTTGTTTACCTCCTTCCGATTTGGGCGCCACGGTATAATCTGTTGCTCCATTGTTGAGCCTGGCAAATTCTTCTGCTTCCATTGCCTTAAGGTCATTGTACACCTGTTCCTTCATCTGCGAAGAGCTCATCCCACGATAGCTGCGTGCCTCACTCGATCGTTCGGAGTTTTCATTGGCAAGAAGATTTCG
The DNA here is from genome assembly GCA_030831885.1 of Flavobacteriales bacterium. Next base: position 5,487 of record JAURKF010000331.1, on the reverse strand, counting down.
TAGTTCCCCGGAGCGATTTGTTTCTTGCATCTGTTCAGGTTCTTCAGGCAAGGGTTCATCAGGTAACATGTCCATTGCCAGCTCCTCGTATATAACTTCATCTTCCTGCACCCGATGATCCTCGGTAAGCATTTGGGTAACGAATAACACAAATATGTGTGCTACGAGTGATACAATAATAGCTTGATAAATGAACGCCCATTGATCCTTTGGTCGATTGTCAAGCGCCCTAACAAAGTCGGCAGCTCGACTTTCATTGATGCGCAATGCGACATCACCACCGGGCTTCGATTTCAATGTATTAGACTCTTTATCAGTGGTTCGTTTATTCAATTTTCCAATTGATCAATCGTGCAAGATAACGTTTATACAAGCGCCTAAGCAAGACGTTCAAGGATTTATAAAAGAACTACCGTCGATAAGGCGCTATTGTTAAAAAATGATCTTTTTCTGAAAAATCTATCTCGTGTAAATGATTTTGGGGAGTATATTCGCTCCACGAAGCGTGAGGCTTCGAAGTAACGAACAAAAAATTTAAATTATACCATGAAAAAGTTAATCGCTCTTTTGGCATTCGTAGCAATTTACGGAGCTGCCATCGCCCAGTGTCCTCATGCAGCTGCTCAAGGCACCGCTAACAAACAAGAAACCGTAAAGTGCTCTGAAGCCGACAAGGCTAAGTGCGAAAAGGCAGCTGCTCAAACAGGTGCCAAGTGTGAAACAACCGGCACAGCTGCAACAGAGAAATCTTGCAACAAAGGCAACGGAGGTTCATGCTGCAGCAAGGGCACAACCAGCGCAGGTGGTTCATGTTGCCAAAAAGGCGGTTCTGCTGAGGCAGCCCCTGCTGAAGGCAAAAAGTCAAAGAAGGCGAAAACGCTTGCATTGGCAGAAGAGCCTAAGAAATAATTTTTTTAAAGAAAATTTGAAAAGGGTCGGATTTCCGACCCTTTTTTTATTTCAACCCGAAATGCTTCTCAGCCATTTCACGCACATTATCCCCGATAGCCAGTGCCGCAGTTGCTGCCGGTGATGGCGCGTTCAATACGTGAATACTATGGTCTGTGTATTCAATGCGAAAATCATCACGCGTATCACCATCCTCCCGAAGTAAAAGTGCACGCACTCCGGCTCGTCCAGGATGAATATCATCCATAGTAAGAGAAGGCACGAGTGTTTGAAGCGTTTTTAAGAATAGACGTTTCGAGAACGCTCTGCGATATTCGTCGATGCCGAATTTCATGTTGTTCATGAAAAGGCGCCACGTGCCAATGTACGTCAACGCATCCAAGGTATCACGTAAGCTAAAATCTGTCTTTCCGTATCCCTCACGCTTGAACGTGAAGACAGCATTGGGCCCGCATTCTATTTCACCATTCACCATGCGGGTGAAGTGGACACCCAAAAATGGAAAATCAGGATTGGGAACCGGATAAATGAGATGCTTCACTTTATGTTTTGCCTGCTCAGTGAGCTCGTAATAATCACCTCGAAATCCGACTACCTTTTCTTTGAGATTTATGCCATCCTTTTTAGCCAAGCGATCGGCCTGAAGTCCTGCGCAAAAGATTAGCTTCTTTGCTCGGTAAGTTCCGCGTGTGGTAATCACTCTCGTTTCTTCACCCAAGCGCTCGAAGGAGCGCACTTCTTCACCAGTGTGCACTTCACTTTCTGACTGTTTTGCTAGTGCTACTTCCGCCATCTTTTCTGTTGCACCTCGAAAATCAATAATCCCCGTGCACCCAACATGAATGCCCGCGATTCCGGAACAAAATGGCTCTATCTCACGAATCTCATCGGCATTTACTCGGCGCATGCTTTCAATTCCGTTAGCAATGCCATGCTGCCATATCTTTTCCATGTGCACAAACTCCGATTCTTTGGTGGCTACTATGAGCTTACCGCAGATGTCGTGTTTAACGCCATAGTCCTGGGCAAACTGAACAATTTCCCGTCGTCCGTTTACGCAATTCACAGCCTTCAAAGAGCCGGGTTTATAATAAATACCCGAGTGAATAACTCCACTGTTATTGCCCGTTTGATGATCAGCCAAATGAGGCTCTTTTTCGAGTAATAAGATTTTCAAATTCGGATATGCCAGCTGAATTTTATAGAGCGTTGCTGCGCCCACAATGCCGCCGCCGATTATTACGATGTCAAATGTTTTTTCCACGGTTCGAATATACAAGCGTCGGAATAAAACGAGTTTGCATTGGTTTTTTTAAATTAAGGCATGAGCAGTATGTTTATGCCATGAAAACCACGAAAAGAGCACAACATGCCTGGGCAATGTATGATTGGGCCAATTCCACCTACAACCTGGTCATCGGAACGGCTATTTTTCCAATTTTCTATAGCAGCATTACTCGCGGAGCTGAAGACGGTGCAGATGGAGATTATGTAATTTTCTTTGGTGAACAACTAAAAAACACGGAAGCACTTTCCTACGCCTTGGCGTTCGGAATGTTTCTCGTTTGCTTGATCGCTCCTACGATTGCCGGACTAGCCGATTATCTTGGAAAGAAAAAAATGTTCATGCGCGGTTCGTGCTATTTAGGAGCAGCGTCATGCGCTTCGCTATACTTTTTTGATGTTGCACATCTTGAGCTAAGTATGATTAGCATCGTTCTCGCCTGCATTGGATTTTGGTGCAGCTACGCGCTTTACAATTCCTTTTTGCCTGAAGTTGCCTTGCCTTCAGAACAAGATAAACTCAGCGCCCGAGGATACTCGCTCGGATACATTGGTAGTGTGCTATTGCTAGTAATAAATCTGGTCATGATTATGGTTATTGGTATTAGCCCGCGCTGGTGCTTTGTAACGGTGGGTATTTGGTGGGCAGGATTTGCTCAGTATACTTTTATGCACCTGCCGGAACGAACGACCGGTGAGAAATTTTCCGCCGACGTGATTGCTAATGGCTACAGGGAATTAAAAGGTGTATGGAATCAGGTAAAGCAGGATTATAGGTTGCATCGATATCTCCTGAGTTTTTTCGTTTTTTCAATGGGAGTTCAGACCATCATGCAAATGGCATCGCTCTTTGGGACCAAGGAAATTGAGCGAATAGACAAATCAGGACAATTGGTAATGGGACTTGCCGACGAACAATTAATTGGCGCCGTGTTACTGGTGCAGCTAATTGCAATTCCCGGAGCAGTGGTATTTGCTATGTGTAGCAAGCGCCTTGGCAATCTCACCACGCTCCTTATCGCGCTCGTTGTGTGGGCTGCAATTTGCATTGCCGCCTATCTATTCGTTCATACTCCGGTCGACTTTTATATTGCGGCTGCGTGTATAGGATTCATTATGGGTGGAACGCAATCACTTGCGCGAAGTACTTATTCGAAGTTTCTTCCGCAAACGCACGACCACGCATCGTTTTTCAGTTTTTACGATGTAACGGAAAAGGTTGGTCTCATCATTGGCCTGCTTTCGTTTGGCTTTATTGAAGGGACCTTCGGAAGCATGCGCATGAGCATTCTCGCGCTCATTGCATTCTTCCTTATAGGCTTGTTGCTTTTACTTCGCGTACCGCGAAAGGAGCTTTCAAATTAAAACAACCACTAGCAGCGCCAACCCCCCGATCATTACTACCTTAATCCAGCGGCTAACCTTAGCAAAGTCCGATGGTTGCTTTGCAGTATAAACTCTGAAGAGTGCCAAGATCATTGGGAGAACAAGAAAACCTGCCAGCAAGGCAAAATCGTAACGATTCGTAATACGCAAAGCGCACGCCACCACCATTGCGAAAAAAATGATTATCCACCCCACTATATAGCGCTTTGTTCGCTGCATACCCCAAAGAATAGGAATGGTTTGATAGTGCTCACTTCGATCACCAAGTTCATCTTGAGCGTCCTTGACCACCTCGCGAATCATCGTGAGCACAAATGCAAAAGAAGCAATACCTGCAATCCACCACCATGTGTAGGAATAGAGTGTACCATTTGCATAACTGATTGCCTTCAGTTGATCACTCATCAATTGCATATCATAGATAACAGCAAAAACAGGCACCAGCGCTGTGCAAATAGCAACAATAAGATTTCCAACGAATGGTTTCTTTTTGAAAACCGGTGAATACCACCAAAGCAAGAATGTCGTGGAAAGGGGGAAGATTAGAATGCCCCAGAAATTATTTCTTTGAGCAACCCAAACAACCAATACTAATGCTGTAGCATTCAATCCTTGATGAATAAGAATAGCATGCTTCCTGGTAATTTCTTTTCCTACAATAAGCCGATTAGGCCGATTGATTTTGTCAACTCGCTGATCAAAATAGTCATTGATGACGTTGCCGGCAGCCGTGACCAAAAGGGCTGAAAGAACAAGCGCTGAAAAATGTAACCCACTCAAAGCCAACGTATCAATTCCACACTTCGATAGTACTTCCTTCAATACAACATAACGCGCAATGTACATAGTCAAAGCAACAATGAGCAGGTTAACAGGACGAGAAAGCTGAATGACTGATATGAGTCGCACGGATTGTTGAATTTTTGTGGACAAAGTTGAATGACAACTGGTATACATTCGCAATATAGGCGAAAACAAAATGGAAATTGATTTGATAGAAACAGCACCTGCGAAAGCAGAAACGGTTCATGCGTTAATTTTCAGCAAACATGATTACATCGTGAACAATGTTCAGATGCATTTAGAGAAGGCGGAATTTCGCTGCTCATGCTCCGTTGTGCTTGCTCAGGCTCTCGACTATTTGAAAAATAATCAACCTCAGCTAATTGTCCTTGGCGGTGGTGTTGATCCACACGACAGAATTAAAATACAGGATAGCATCAAGCTCTGGTCTCTTTCTACGCGTATAGTCGAGCATTTCGGTGGGCCTGCCACTGTGGTAAGCGAAGTGCGGGAAGCTTTGCGTAAACTCTAACTCTATTTGTCTAACATACTTTTCGACTTGTAAACTTTGTTTTCACCAAGTTTGTGAAGCGAGTATGTAAAGCCGGGGTGAATTGCGTAGGCTCCTATTTCACCCGCTTTGTTCACTGCTAAATAGCCCACCTGAAAATCTAGATAATTCGCGTGCTTGATTTTAATTCGGTTAATAGCCTCTTCACAAGCTTCCTGTGGAGTTGCTCCAAGCCGCATCATTTCAACTACAAGAAATGAACCGCATGTTCGAATTACTGCTTCACCCAAACCACTCGAAGTAGCCGCACCAATTTCATTATCTACATACAGACCGGCACCAATCACAGGACTATCGCCCACACGACCTCGCATTTTAAATGCCATACCACTCGTAGTGCATGCACCTGCTAAATCACCATTAGCATCCATGGCGAGCAATCCAATGGTATCATGATTTTCGATGTTTATTATTGGCTTGTACTGACTTGTTTTAAGCCATTCCTTCCAAGCCTTTTGCGATTCATCGCTCACGTAGTCATCATGCTTGAATCCTTCGGCCAGAGCAAATTGATAAGCGCCCTCGCCAACTAAAATTACATGTGGTGTTTTTTC